>PXDP01000267.1 GCA_003565035.1 PVC group bacterium
CCGCTGCCGCCCATCCGCGCGGCGACGGTGAGTTCTTTTGCGATTTTACTGAAGGCTTTGCCGCGTTTGGCGTCCGTCGCGGCTTTTTTGTGTTTGATGTTTGCCCATTTACTGTGTCCGGCCATGGTAATAGAGAGGGTAGAGGTTTAAGATTGAGAGGGTGGAGGGTAGAGGTTAAGATTTTTTCTTTGCGGGTCTTTTACGCGGTGCATTGGGGTCGGGCAGGCCGAGGGCTGCCTGTTTCTCGGCGTACTCGGGGATCTGCTCGTGGTACTTCAGAAGAATGCGTTTGAGGGCGCTGCGCTGACGGGGGGATAGACTTTTGCGCGCACTGAACTGTTGCGTGAGGGATTCGGCGAATTCTTTGTCGTCCCAGGTCTTTTTCCCGCGCACGGTGGGTTCGGCGAAGGTTTCGACTTTACCCAGCAGGGTGATCAGTGGACCGCTTTCGTTGTCTTCCTCGACTTCGGTGTTGAGGCCGGCGGCTCCGGCGCGGGTTTCGAACTCGGGGATTTTGGCGGCATATTTGAGCACCAGCCGGTCGAGATAACGGACCTGATTTTCGCTGAGGCGTTTGCCGCCTTCAACCTGTTCGCGGAGGCTGTTGGCAAAATCGGCGTCGTCGTAGGTCTTTTTGCCGACCTGACGGGGCGGTTCGAATTCGATTCCGTTGAGCATCTCGAATTTCAGCAGGGTTTCTTCGCGCGGGGGCTGGTTGTTGATGCGCTCCTGCTCCACAAGCTCCGCGAGTTTGAGGGACTGAATGACATCCGGGGTGAGGGAAACAATCTGCGGGGCATACTTGGCCACAATTTTACGGAGATTGTCCACCTGGCGGTCGGTGACCTCTCCGCCGGTCTCGAAGGCTTCACGGATTTCGCGGACGAAGGTTTCGTCGCAGTAGGTTTTTTTGCCGCGTTTGGAGGGCGGGCTGAAGGTGGAGACTTCGCCGGCGAGGTCGAGGAGCTGTTTGAGTTCCTCCTGATTGACGCGGGCGGTTTTGGCCTCTTCGATCCAGGTGCCGAGGCGGTCATGAAACTCGCGCATCATGTCGGTCCAGGGCAGTTTGCCGTCTTCGATGTCGTCGAGCCGCTCTTCCATGCGGGCAGTGAAATCGACTTCAAAGAGTGCCGGAAGCCGTTCGATGAGGAAGTCGTTGACCTCCATGCCGGTGCGGGTGGGGCGCAGGCTGCGGCTTTCGCGTTCGACATATTCCCGGCTGTAGAGGGTGGAGACGATGGAAGCGTATGTGGAGGGGCGGCCGACACCGTTTTCCTCCAGGGCTTTGATGAGGGCGGCTTCGCTGAAGCGTTTGGGGGGCTGGGTCTGTTTTTCCTCTTTGAGCCATTCTTTCACGTCGAGGTCTTCGCCTTCGGTGAGGGGCGGGAGGCTGGAATCCTCCTGTTCCTCGTCTTCGCTGAGTCCGCGTCCCCAGGCGGCCATGTAGCCGGGGAAGAGGATTTTGGAGGCGTTGGCCCGGAAGGTGTACTCGGATTGGGTGCCGGGAACGGCGAGATCCACAGTCATTTGGGCAATGCGGGCGGGTGCCATCTGGCAGGCGAGGGTGCGTTTCCAGATGAGGCTGTAGAGCTTGAGTTCGTTGTCGTCGAGGACGTGGCGCAGGCTGTCGGGTGTACGGCGCAGGTCGGTGGGGCGGATGGCTTCGTGAGCCTCCTGGGCGGCGCCGCGGCTGCGGTAGAAATTGGGTTTTTCGGGGAGATATTCGGCCCCAAAGGTGTCCCGAATGCAGGCGCGGGCCTCATCAATGGCTTCTCCGGCGAGATGGAAGGAGTCGGTACGCATGTAGGTGATCAGACCGGTGGTGCCTTCTTCTTTGCCGAGGTTCACGCCTTCGTACAGCTTCTGCGCCAGGGACATGGTGCGGTTGGGCTGGAATCCGTACGCGCTGGAGGCGGCCTGCTGCAGGGTGGAGGTGATGAACGGGGGCTGGGCGGTGCGTTTGGTTTCGCGGGTCTGGATGGCGCTGACTTTCAGGGATTTGTCCTGCAAATCGGCAAGGATTTCATTCGCGCGTTCTTTGTCATGCACTTCGGCTTTTTTGCCGTTGATCTGGTGAAGGCGGACCTCAAAAAGGTCTTTTGGGTCCACTTTTTTGGCGGTTTTGGCCCCAAAAATGAAGTAGGTTTCCGGAACAAAGGCCAGGATTTCTTTTTCGCGTTCGCAGACCAGGCGGAGGGCGACGGTCTGCACGCGTCCGGCACTGGAGCCGCCGCGGATGCGGCGCCAGAGGAGGGGGCTGACTCCGTAGCCCACGAGGCGGTCGAGCACTCGGCGGGCCTGCTGGGCGTCCACTTTGTGCATGTTCAGGTGCACGGGCTCGGAAAACGCTTTGAGAATCGCGGGTTTGGTGATCTGGTTGTAGGTGACGCGGGTGAATTTGTCTTCGCCCTTCATGTCCTTTTTCAGCAGTTCCAGCAGATGCCAGGCGATGGCTTCCCCCTCGCGGTCAGGGTCGGGCGCCAGAATCACATCTTCGCACTTTTTCGCGGCGTCGCGCAGTTCTTTAATGACTTTGGCTTTGTCTTTGGAATTAACGTACTGGGGCTTGAAATCCTTTTCCGGGTCCACCCCGAGCTTGCTGTTGGGCAGGTCCCGCACATGGCCGTAGGAGGCCTTTACGGTATAGTCGCGGCCGAGAAATTTGTTGATTGTTTTTGCTTTTGCGGGGGATTCCACAATGACCAGATGTTTCGCCATAAATAAAGTGTCCTTCTTGAGAGTCCGGTTCGTCCGGGGCGCGGGACCATAGTGCAAGACCGGGCTTTGCTCAAGTTTTTATTCACATCTGCCAAAAATGGGGAGGGGGCGTCAGAATGATGGTCGTCAGAATGATGAAGAGAAGGGAGGGGGAGGGGCAGAATATTTTTGGGCAGAATGATGGGGGTACGCGAAAATGGGA
>PXDP01000382.1 GCA_003565035.1 PVC group bacterium
CCAGCCGATGTCATCGTGTCCGCGCAGGTAATTGACCCAGACGGTGCCGGGGGGGAGGGTGTGGCGGTGGGCGAGGGACTGTTTGAGCAGGCGGGTTTCGCGGGTGGCGAGGCTTTCCCAGAGGAGGGCCATGAGGGTGGGGTTGTAGGAGAGCTGGCACTCCTCGCGGCCAATGTATTTCACGACATCGTCGGGATGGACAATCGCCTCGGATTTGAAGACCAGGCCGGGGGCGGCAATGCGGCAGATGGCGTTGAAGGCCTGGATGATGGTGTGGGCTTCGGGGAGGTTTTCGCAGGAGGTGCCCATCTGTTTCCAGATAAAGGCCACCGCGTCGAGGCGGAGAATCTCCACCCCGGTGTTGGCGAGGAAGAGCATCTCGGCGGCCATGGCGCGGAAGACTTCGGGATTGGCGTATTTGAGGTCCCACTGAAAGCTGTTGAAGGTGGTCCAGACCCAGCGCTGCATGCCTTCGTGCCAGGTGAAATTTCCGCGGCGGATGGTGGGAAAAATTTCGCGCAGGTTGCGCTCGTACTGGTCGGGAATCTCCCGGTCGGGATAGATATGATAGTAGTCCAAAAATTCGCGCTCACCCTCCTGGGCGCGGATGGCCCATTCGTGATCGTCGGAGGTGTGGTTGAAGACGAAATCAAGCACCAGGGAGATGCCGGCATCGCGGAAATCGCGGGCCAGCAGTTCGAGATCCTCCAGGGTGCCGAGGCGCGGTTCGACGGAGCGGTAGTCGCTGATTGCGTAGCCGCCGTCGCTGTTGCCGGGCCGGGAGGCGAACAGGGGCATGAGATGCACGTAGCTGAGCCCCAGATTTTTGAAGTAGGGGATTTTTTCGCGGAGGGTGCGCAGGTCATCGCTGAAGAGATCGACATACAGGGAGCCGCCGATCATGCGTTCGGAGAGGTACCAGCCCGGATCGTTTTCGCGGCGGAGGTCGAGCTGGAAGAGATCGTCGGGGCGGGTGATCCAGCAGTCGATGCAGGTCAGCAGGATGTTTTCCAGATAATAGAAAAAATCGTAATGATGGCCGTAGAGCTGATGGAGCAGGCGGAAGAGGCGGGGCCAGTGTTCGTCCAGGCGGGCGTCCATAATCTGAATTCGCTCTTCGGGACAGAAGAGCGAATCCTGACAGGCGGCTTCGATCCGAGCCAGAATTTTGGGCCGCAGACGCCGGAGGGAGCGCTCCGCCTCGTAGGAGAGATCAAACTCCGCCATACAAATCAGCCGTCGTTGGTGGATTTTTCGTTGGGAATCACGATGGAATCCAGGAACTGATAGTAGTCAATTCCTTCGAGGATTCCGGCGGCGTGGTGTGCCTCCGCGAAGTAGACGCGGGGATATTTGCGCAGTTTTTCGAGTTCCGGACTGTAGTTGCCCACCACAACACCCAGGGTGTTGCCGGCCAGCATTTCCTCGTCGTTTCCGGAGTCCCCGGCGATGAGAATTTTCTCAAGCGGAAAGCCCCATTTGAAGGCCATGTGGCGGATGCTCAGGCCACTGCCGGCCTGGGGGGGGATGATGTCCAGGAACATGTTGTGCGAACCGATCACTTTGGCCCGGAGTTTGTTTTCCCGCAGGATCTTTTTTAATTTCTGAAGGGAGGGGGCCACCGAAAAATCGATTTTGTAACTGATTTTGAAATGGGATTGTTCCGTGTCCGGCTGAATAAAGAGGCCTTCGATGCCGGAGAACACCTCTCGGATCCGGTCCGGTTCCCAGCGGAAGTTGATGTGTTTCTCCCAGCTTTTGTCGAGGGTGAAATTTTTGCCGTAATAAATTTCGGTGCCGACGGAGGTGATGAGCACTTCCGGATGCGGCATTCCGTGGGTTTCGATGAGTTTGGTGACCTCCTCAAAGCGGCGGCCGGTGGCGATGCCGAAGCCGATGTGCTCGTCGGCGTTTTTGATGAGGTCGAAGAAACGGTGCATCGCCTCGTCGTCGCCGGTGACGGTATTGTCGATATCGGCAATGATGAGCCGGTCGATTTGCGGCAGCCGCCGGGTTTTGCGGCCGTGGACAATTTGCGGGACTTCCTCAAAGCCTTTGAGCATTTCGTGAATGTCGCGCATGTAGCGCTGGGCGTGGCGTTCCCAGGAGTAATGGGTGTGCACGTTTTTGAGGCCGGCTTCGGACCATTTGCGCCATTCCTCCGGCTCCATCAGGATATGGAGGAGGGCGCGTTCGATGGCTTTGCCGTCGAAGGGGTCCACCAGAATGCCGTTGTGACAGTTGGCGATGATATCGCTGGGGCCGCCGTCGTTGGTGGCCACGACGGGGGCACCGCTGGCGGCGGCTTCGAGGAGGGTCAGGCCGAAGGGTTCGGTCATGGCGGCATTGATGAACACGCCGCCGGATTTGGTGATCATGCGGTAGAGGGCGGGCACCTCATCGGAGCTGTGCTGCTTGGGATAGGCGACTTTGCCGTAGAGATCATGGGTGTCGATCAGGGTGAGCACATTCTGCAGCACCCGCCGCTGGCCGGCGGGCATTTCGCGGATATCGTCCCGGCAGCCCATAATCAGCACCAGATTGGCCAGCTTTTGCAACTGGGGGGACTGACCGAAGGTGTCGACCAGTTTTTCGAGATTCTTACGCTCGTCGGGCCGGGCCATGGCGACAATCATGGGTTTGGCGGGATCCTCCAGGAAGCGGCTGATGGCGGCGGCCACTTCCGGTTCCGGATCGTCTTCGCGGGGCGGACGGAAGGAGGCCAGGTCCACGCCGGGCGGAATCACCTCCATGCGTTCGGGGATGTAGTTCTCGTAGATTTCGTACTGTTCGCGGACCTCCTGATGGGTGCTGGTGCAAATCAGCGAGCAGGTTTCCAGGGCGAACTCCTCCGCTTCGATGCGGGTGGAAATGTTGTACCGCGACTCGATTTTCGCCGGATCCAGGCCTGAATCGAGCAGGCGCTGTTTTTTGACCCGGCCCAGCGAGTGGCCGGTGAACACAAAAGGAACCCCCAGCAGGCGGGCGAGCTGACCGCCGCCATACCCGGCATCCGCATAATGGCCATGGATCACATCCGGGGAGGAATTGGTGCGCTGGAAATAGTTCAGGCACTGATCCACAAACATCTCCATGTAGGGCCAGAGTTTAGTTTTGTTCAGGTAACGGCGCGGACCAAAGGGAACGCGGACGATAAAGGCTTTGTCGGCAATTTGCTCCTCAAGCTGGGCGTAATCATCTGAAACGCGCTCATCAATGATTTGGCGGGTAATCAGATCAACGCGTTCCACGTCGTCCCTTTCCGAGAGAGCCCGGGCCAGTTCGAGCACGTAGCGGATTTGTCCCCCGGTATCCTCGTCTTTGCCAAGTTCCATGTTGTGGCCGCGGATGAGGCCGTGAAGGCTGAGCAGGGCGATGCGAAGTTTCGGTTTATCGGGCATATATTTGTCCTTTTTCTTTAAAAATCATGGAGCTAGTATAAGGGGGAACCATGCGAAAATCCAAGAAAGAAACAGTTTTTAATGTCCGGGTCCTTGCCACAGATCTGGACGGCACCCTGATTCCGCTGCCGGACCGGCCGGAAAATGCGGAGGACCTCAAGCGTCTCTCGGCCTGTTTGGCAGAAGCGGAGCGGGAGCTTGTTTTCTGCACCGGACGGCATTTTGAATCGGTCATCGAGGCCCTGGATGACTTCGGACTGCCCAGGCCCAACTGGATGATCTGCGGCGTGGGCAGCGCCCTGTACCGACGGGAAGGGAAGGATTATGTGCGTTTCGCTCCCTTTTACGATCATTTGGCCGAAAAAACCGGACACGTGGACCGGGAGGGGATTCAGGATCTGCTTTCTGATCTTCAAGGTCTGACCCTTCAGTGTGCCGCGCACCAGGGCGAATACAAGATCAGTTACGACTGCGCCGCCGAAGATTTGGACCGTCTGCTGACGGAAATCGACCGGCGCCTGACCGCGGGATCGTATCCTTTCCGAAGCATGGGCAGTGTGGATCCGTTCACGGACGGCGGGCTGATCGATCTGCTGCCCGAAGGGGTGACCAAAGCCTATACACTGGCCTGGCTGTCGACCCACGGGGATTTTCATCCGGATGAAGTGGTGTATGCCGGGGATTCCGGCAATGATCTGGCGGCATTGACGCATGGTTTCCGCGCGATTCTGGTGGGAAATGCCGCGGAGGATCTGCGGCTGGCTGTGCGGAAAACTCTGTCAGAGAAGGGGCTGGACGCCTGCCTTTACTGTGCGCAGGGAGCCGCGTCCAGCGGAGTGCTGGAAGGCTGCCGGCATTTTGGACTGATTTAAGGATGAAGAGGGGTTAGTGCCCGGGTGGTTTCAAGAAAAATGAAGACATCGTAGCGGCGGCTCAGGGAGGTGGGCACGTAGTTGCCGGGATACTCGCGTTCGGGATGGTAGATGACCCCGGCGGCGCGGTGGCCAATGGTCTGCTCCAGAACTTCGGGGGCGTCATTGAGAAAAAAAACATGGTTTCCCGGTGCGGCGCGGTGTTTTAGATCCTCCAGGGTTCCGGGAGGCGCCGGCGGTTTGGTGAGCGTTTGGCGGGGGCCGCCCCATTGACGGCCGGCGAGCAGGGTGCCCTGCCGGGTGCCGAACCCAAGTGCGGCCACGTTTTCGGGTCCCAGGGCCTCCCGGGCGAGTTGGCCAATGTTGTGCTGTCCGGTTTGCCCCATGGCGTTGGCGCGTGCGTCGCCAATGTGGGTGTTGTGGGCCCAGACGATGCCCCGGGATTCTGGACCATAGTACTCGAGGAGATGCTGTGCGGTTTCAAAAAAATGAGTGGCCCGGTGGTTCCAGGAGGCGGCGCCGCCCCAGGCCATGGTGCGGTAATGGCGTTCGGCGCTTTGAATCACCCGGGCCATTTGCAGCGCGTGCAGCGCATCCCCGTCGGACCAGCGCTCCGGATGGTCGTCAATGTGCCCGCGGATCCGGCGAAGAACACCATCCGCAGCACCGCCGCAGGGTGAAAGGGGTCCCACCTGCGCGGCACGCGCGTAGGCCCCCATGTTGCCCAGAAAGCGGCTGAAGCAGTCGAGGGACTGACGGACACGCCCGGCAAGCTCAGGATCGACCGGTTCGAGATGTCCGGGCAGTTCGCGGATGGCATCCTCCATGCCATACACATCGATTCCGAAAAGACCGGCCCGCTGTTCGGGTGGCCTCTGCAGATTCCATGCGCGGAGAGCCTCGACGAAGTCGGCAAACTCCTCGTTCGCCCACATCCATTGCGGCCAGCGGTCAAAGCCCTGCATCAATTCGCGGGCACCGCCCTCCGGGTCCGTCTGGCCGGTCACAAAGCGGTGGAGACGGTGAATGCTGTTCCAGTCGCCTTCCACGGCGACGAAGCGGAAGCCGTGCTCATCCAGCAGCCGCAGGCTGAGTTCGCCCCGGAGGGTGTAGTATTCCGCCGTGCCATGGCTTGCCTCGCCCATCAGCACAAGGTCTGCCCCGGCCAGCCGTTCGACCAGCGCGTCCCGGCTGTCGTCCAGCGGTTGGGCCAGGGCCCGCAGCGCCTCGAGAAACGCGGTGTCCTCGCCGCGGGCCGCGAGGCAGATGCAAAATGCGGTGAAAAGAATCGCGTGTTTCATGACGGGTCCTCAGGGAGTTTCGGGTTTGAGTTCGGCGGGGGGAATGCGGCCTTCTGTCCAGGCGGGAACCGGGCCGGAGACATCGATCGTGAGCGTGTCCACGCCATCGTTGAGTTCCAGAATGCCGGAGCCCGCGTCCTGACGGACATAAGGGGATTCATAGACCGGCCAGCCTTCAAAGACCAGGGCATCGTCATCGACCCAGGCCTCCGGACGTCCGCCCGGGCCGCCGGTGTGAATCATGCGCAGGGTGTGTCCCTCCAGGCAGGTGTAGGTCACTTCCCGCTGTTCGGCATCAAAGGCTGAAAGATCCACGCCGTCCCGTTCATGCAGGGCGGCCAGAAAGGCTTCGAGCGTCTCGTATTCGGACCGCTGCGCGGCCTGAACAATCCAGCCGCCCAGTTCGCCGCGCGTCACCAAAAACCGGTAGCCCTCAAGGTCCCGCGGCCGGAAGCGGGGGAGGGTGCCGACATCCTCCACGGGGCCGCCCAGCGGACGCACTGCGACCAAGGCGCCGCCCACCTCCCAGGCAAGCCAATCGCCGTCCTGTACGGGCCGGCCAACGGCGGCGGGATACGCAAAAAGAGCCCGGTGAGCGGTGCGCCCTTTGCCCACACCGTCGTGACGCCCCTCGTAATCGCTGTCGTCCGGATTGAAGACATAGGTGATGTTGATGGCGGCTGCGCGGTGCTGATGGTACTGATCATAAGGGGTTCGCCCTTCGACCGGGAAATGATGGTGATAGCCGTTGGCCATCCCGAAGGCCCGGACCGCCCGTCCGTCGCGCACCGCGAGTTTGAACATCGTGGTTTGCGGGAGAATGGTGCCCGAGGTGCGGACGCCGTCGGAGGGACTGTAGAGGGTGCCCATGGCAAAATCATGATGAAAAAAGAGCACCTCATGGTCCCGGTTGTGATCATCATGGAAGGCATCCAGGTCGTTGGTGATCCGGTAAAAAGCTTTTGCGCCGCGGGCACTGTAGGGGAGCGGCACGTTTTTCCGGGCCAGGTTACGGATCACCCGGTGCGGACGGTAGTCGGAAAGGGCCAGATTCAGGGCGGGGTAGGGGTTGACGCGGACGTCGGTCCGGTCCATGAGCGGCGCGGCGGCCGAGCCGTCCCACCAGAGCCAGGCCAGCCAGTCGGTGTGAGAGCCCACCGCGTCGTATCCGCCCCGCGGATTGGGCCGGTTGCCGACCGCCTCGCGGGCGAATCCCCGGCTTTCGGGACCGAGGGTCAAGCCCTGGAAATATTTGCGGGCCATGGCCACGGCGTACCAGTCGAGCATGGCGCGGGACCAGGCCCGCATGTCTTCGTCCTCACTGAAATCGTAAATATTCGCCCAGCTCGCGGCGCTGAAGGCAATGTAGGTGGAACTGTCCCACTCGCCGTTGCCAACGTGATAGTTGCGGCGTACCTGGTCGATCAGCCAGTCGCGGAGAAAGGACAGACTCCCTTCCCGTCCGTCACGCGCCCCGGGAAATTCGCCGTCCAGACGCTCGGCCCAGACGTATCCGGAGGCGCGGTTCATGAACTGATGGTTTTCGGTGCCGCCCTGGCGCATAATGTCGAAGTGATGACGGACATCATAGTCGATCGCTTCCCTGAAATCGTCCGGAAGCTGATCCCAAAGCTGGAAAAACATGCGGGTTTTCTGGAAAATGGCGAAGTGATACAACCCCCGGTCACTTTTAAGGGTGTCCACATGCATGAGGTTGCGATACATGCGCTGGGCCATGGCGTCCCCGTTGTCGAGCACGAGACGGGCGATCACCGGGCCCATGGCGTATTTATGACGGTCACCGCCGGCACCCGCAAAAAAGCTGGAGCGGTCAAAGCGCGCGTGCATTTCATCCAGGTCATTGTCGGCCAGGGCGCGAATGTAAAAATCGGCGCGGTGCTGGAAGGCGTTTTCCTCCGGATCGGACGCTTCAGCGGCGGAGGCGTGTGTGACAAGCAGCAAACAGGCGGCGGACAGGAGACGGGAGCAAGTGTGAGAAGACATCATGGCTTTACCGTGTTCAGTCAGAGGGGGGATGTCAAGTCTGTTAAAAAAACTTGCCAAAGCTTTTGCAACCTTGTTTGTAAGTCCATCTATTCTGATTCGATCCTTTGAGGAATCTTTTTTTAACCCAAGGAATACACTATGATCCCCCTGACAGCTCCCCAGCCCCATACTTTCGAAACCCTTGCCGGTGAACGCACCTTTCCGCCGTTTGATCTTTGCAAATTGCTCACCACCGTTTTTGATCCGATTGACGGCTGTCGCGTGGCTCTGCTGATCGATCTGGATGACCCGGCCAAGGTGAAAGATTTCGCATTTCTGAATGAGGAGGGCTATCCGGTTCAGAAAAAAGCCTACGAAGTGTTCTACGAAGAACTCCACAACGGTGCCATGGCAAAACTGGGCCTCACCGGCGGCGAACTGTTTGCCTATCAAACCACCGGCGGCAGCAATCTCGATCTGCCGGAATCCGGTTTCGCAACCGACGGACGGGAAATCAATTTGGCCGAGGATGTCTACAAACCCTACGATTTGATCCTTTGTATCACCGATTATTCCGCCACCGCGCCGCTGACCGCCCACGCCAAGAAATACAAATTCCGCGGTTCCACCATGCACGGCCTGAATGACATCATCGTGAACAGCGGTTTGTCCGTGGATTACCGCGAGTGCAGCCGCGACGCGGAAAAGCTTCGCTCCGGACTTACCAAAGCGGACCGCGTCGAAATCGACTTTGTCGTCCGCGGCGAGGTGTACACCCTGAAATTGCATCTGAACGGACAGGAAGCGCAAAAAAGCCACGGCCTCTGCCATGGCCGCGAGCCGGACATCGCAAACCTCCCGGCCGGAGAAGTGTATTTTGTCCCGGAAGGCGCGGAGGGTCAGTTCCCAATGCAGTACGAAACAGACGGTACCGTGGCGATTCAGCACGTGAAAGACGGGCGCATCGTGGATGTCGAATTTGTGTCCGGCAATCCGGATACGGTGGAGGCTCACAAAAACAAACTGATTTCCGATCCGGTCACCGGCGAGATTGGCGAACTTGGGCTTGGCACTCAGATCCTGCCGTTCTGCGACGCGGATATTCAGGACGAAAAGACCCTGGGAACCGTCCACGTCGCCACCGGCCGCAGCGATCATCTCGGGGGACACCTGGTCCCGGAAATGTTCGCCGAAGCCCAGAACGCTTCTCACGCCGATATCCTCTTCCATCCCAAAAAGACCCACGACATTGATGTGGCCCAGGTCCGCTGGTATCAGAGCGACCGCCAGGAACTGCTGATCGAGCACTTCCGGCCCACACCCTTTATGTTGGGTCTGCTGGATGACTGACAAATACGAAACCGGGGAACTGCTGGCGCAGTACCTCGATTTTCATTTCCAGGGGGAGGATGCGGCCTATCTTCCGCATCATTCGCTGCCAAACAGCGTTTTGGCCTATCCCCGGCGCTGCGCGGACTGGACGGTTCGTCATGCCACCCGTCACGGCCTGGCCCTGGATCTCGGCTGTGCGGTGGGCGGCGCGTCATTTGTGCTCTCCCGCTCCTTCAAAGAGGTTGTCGGCATCGATTTTTCGCGTCAGTTTATCGATGCGGCCCGCACGTTGGCCGAAACCGGTGTTTTCCGATCATCGGAAAAGGAATGGACCTGTTTTCCGATGATCGGAAAAACCGGGAATGGCGTTTCCGATGATCGGAAACGTGCTCCCGACTTTCGCGTAGGGGATGCCTGTGCGCTTTCGAAGGATTTGGGGGTCTTTGACGCGGTGATGATGGCGAATTTGCTTTGCCGTCTTCCCGATCCGGCGGCCTGTCTGGACGGAATTCGCAAACATGTGCATTCCGGTTCGGTGATTGTGCTGATGACCCCGTGCAGTTGGGACGAAGCGTTCACTCCTAAAGAGAAACAGTTGGTCCCGACCCTGCCCGCGTTGAAATCTCTGCTGGAACCTTGGTGCGATTTGTTGGAGGTTCGGGATTTTCCGTTTGTCCTGCGGGTGCACGAGCGCCGGGCGGAATATACGGTGGCGCTGGGTACAGCCTGGCGGGTCAGATGATCTGAAACAGAATTAGGCTTCGCGCGGTCCAGCCGAGGGTTCGGATCCAGTTGGTGCGGACGAGGCGGTGGACGAGGGCCGGGTCGTAGCCGCCGGAGAGTTGGTTGTGTGCGGGGACCTGAAGGGCGAAGGTGCTGATCCAGATGATCAGTAAAAGCGCCAGAAGGAGAACACTGCGGGGGCCGGGGGCGGTGTACACCTGAAAGAGCTGCAGGGCCATTTCGAGGATCATGACCGGACCGACAACCCAGCCCATGCGGCGGGTGTAGTCGTGGTGGCGCTCCGTAAAACTGCCTTGGGCGGGTGGGGCGAGGGTGGGGTAGTGGATGATCTGCACAAACCAGATGATGCCGGTCATGTAAGCGGCGGTCAGGGCGTGCAGAGACTCCAGCAGGGGCGGCATGTGCGATTATTCCGCCGCCGGGGCGGTCCCGGCCGGGGCAAAGCGCAGCCGGGTTTCATTGATGAAGCGCTGGTCTTTGCGCACGGCGGTGCCGATGCTGTTCAGGAAGAGCGGCGCTTCGGGCAGGCTGCCGGAAAAGGTGACCGCGCCGCCACTGAGCATCGAAAGAAATTCCGCTCCGGTTTGCAGTTGCCGGAGGCTGTTCTGCAGTTCCTTTCCGCTCGTGTAATTGAGGCTTTGGGCTTCGGCGGGAAGGGTGGCGCGGGTTGCGAGGTAGTCTTCCCGGGTCCAGAGACGCAGCGATTCGTCCTGCTGTGCCTCGTGCGCCCGGTGGAGCAGGGACGTGTCGCCCACGGCCAGCAGCCAGTGATCCCCAAGAAACGTCCCGGCAATTTGGGTGCGGAGTTCGGCGGGTAGGCCGGTGGCGTGCGTGAACAGAAAGGTTTTTTCTATGTCTCCATCCTGTATGGGCGCGGGCAGGGGGGACTGGGTCAGTTTGGTGATCAGCGTTTCGAGGCTGGTGCGGAAGGTGTCGGCATCCTCAAGCTCGAAGCCGATGAGGTAGTAGAGGCCACCGGTGGGATATTGCTGACTGAGGGCCAGCAGGGCGGCGGGATCCTCAAGGTTTTGGAGCTGTGCCAGCTGCTCCACCACGGCGTGGTCGGTTACGCTGACAATGGTGAGGCCGCTGCCCAGGGTCTGCAAAAACTGGGTCTCAATGTCCAGGCCGAGGTTGACGTTGAGGGTCATTTTGAAAAAGCCGAATGCGATTCCCAGTTGGGGGCTCAAGCGGCTGAGGTCCAGTTGAACGTTCCGCAGGGTTTCGGCCGGATGCCAATGCATGGAGAGCATCTGATCCACATCCCGGTGCACAAATTCCGGGGTGGGAGCGGGCGCATCGTTTTTGCCGAGGAGCAGGCTGGCGAGTCCGGTTTCGCGGCGGAAGCCATAGTGACTGCGGAGGATCAGGTCCCGGGGCGGAACGGCGATATACGAAGAAAAAGCCATCGGCAGAAGGGCCTCGGGCTCCAGCCAGGCGGTAAACGGAGCGAGATCGAATTGCGGGGTCTCTTCCTGAATCGTTTCGAGGATGGGGGCGAACAGGGCCACGATTTGGGGGAGATTGACGTACATGAGGGTGTCTTGGCGTCCCAATGCCTCCATCGTCTGGAGGAAATCCGGCGTGGCGGAGAGCGGACGGTGTTCGTCGGCATTGAGCAGGGCTTTTGCTTCGGTGACCCCGGTTTCGGAGAAGGTGAGGGTGAGGCGTTGATTCTCGACCGCCCAGTGGAGGGCGGGAAGATGGGTTTTCAGGTCCGCCAGCAGGGCTTCGACCGCTTCCGCATCACGAATATGGGCTTGAAAGACCACAAGCGCCCGCAGGGTTTCGTAGCTTTGCCGGCGCATGGCTTCCTGCCGTGCGAGGAGATCATCCAGTTCCGGGTCCTCCTCGGCACTCAGATCCAGGTTTTCCCACAGAAGGCCTCGCTCCTGTTGCAGGGCCATCAGGTCTTTCAGGGCCGCGCCGGGATTGGCGATGCGCAGGAGGACCTCGCCGTCGATCTGCGCCTGAAGCTGCCGGAGATGCGTCAGGACAGACTGGAGTTCCGGGCTGGCGAGTTCCAGGGATTCGAGCTGCGGCAAATGGCGCAGCGGAGTAATTTCCCGCTTGGTCTCCAGCGAGGGAAGATCATGAATCACAAAGACCGCGAGGGTATCTTCCGGCACGGAGGCCAGAAGATCCTGACTTTTTCCGGGAAGTTGAATGAGAACGGTGAGCAGGAAAAGGGTCAGGAAGCGTTTCATAATCGGTTTAAAATTCGGAGGTTTTATTGAGGTGGTCGATCAGGACAAACGCAATCGCGGCCTGTTCGTTGCGGGTACATTCGGCTTCGAGGCGGGCGACCTCGGCGCGGATGCGGTCGCCGGAGGGGGAGTCTTCGGCAAAGAGGGCAAAAGCGCCGTCGAGCTGCTGCTGATTGAAGCAGTACACGGATTTTCCGCCGGTGAGATCGATGGGTTTCATGACCATAAGACTTATCCTCCGAAGCTGGCGCCGCAGCCGCAGGAGCCGCTGGCGTTGGGGTTGGTGAAGCGGAAACCGGAACGGATCAGATCATCGCTGTAATCAATGTGCAGGCCCTCCAAAAAGATGGCGCTGCCCTGATCGGTGACAATCCGGAACGTGTCTTTTTCGTACACGGCGATATCCTCGGCGGTGAAGTCGCTGTCGATCGCGGCGGAATAGGTCATGCCGGAACAGCCGCCGGGAATGACGTTGATTCGCAGAAAGGCGGGCGGGGACAATTCAAGCTTGCTCAGTTCAGCATGGGCTTTTTCGGTGATGGAAATAACACTCATGGTTTTGAAACTCCTTATGAAAATGGGTGTGTTGCGGGTAGAATGCTATCAGAAGTCTGCCGTGTGTCAATTGAGCTGTCCCTGTTTTTGCGATAGAGTTTTCATCTGGGCGAAGGCTGAGAGGCGCCGGAAAGAAAACCACTGAGGGCACTGATTTCACTGAAGGCTTGGAGACAAGGGGGGCATCGGAGGGGCGAATTTATTCGCCCACCTTGTTCCATTTCGATTCACTTGGATACGTTTGGAGCCGCGTTGTTTCCATTGTTTGCTTCTGTAAAAGAACCCGGCGGAGAGGTCAGGGGAAGAGGGAGATGCCGCAGTTTTGGGGTGGATTCGGGGGCTCGCGGCATTCCCTCCCGTTCGCAGGGTCTCCGTGTTTCTTCCTCCGTGCCCTCAAGCGAGCTTGCGAGCGGGTGGTTCATTCTACTCGTACTCGTAATCGTAATCGATTCATAACAAGTCGATTAGGATTACGATTAGGATTACGATTACGAGAAATCCTTTTGAAG
>PXDP01000431.1 GCA_003565035.1 PVC group bacterium
CTCCGCATCCTCGTCTGGTGCGCCTCTTCTCCCGGCATGCCGTTGCAGAGCACCACCGCACACAACTCCGCCTCCGGATCACAAAACGCGGCGGTGCTCTGGTTTCCACAATGGCCGAACGCTGACCGCGAGGCGAAGCTTCCAAACTGATACGGCACGTCTCCGGGGGCATAATGATCCGACTGGAGCATAAAGCCAAGCCCCCAGTCCAGGGTCTGCCGGAAGGTCCGGTCAAACATGCCCACCCGGTGCGGCTGCACCAGCAGCCGGGCGGTCTCCACCGACAGAATCCCCGGTTCGCCGCGGATCATCGAAAGCATGCCCCGGTAAAACTTCAGAAAGTCCCCCGCACTGCCCCGGCCGCTGCCGCCCGGACGACAGGCCATCACCGAAGCCGGCCGGCTTAAATCTTCGGAAATTTCCGGGGAATCTCCGGAGGTGTCGTACATCAGCGCCACCCGGTCCTGCACCTCCTCAAAAATTTCCTCCGGCATCCCGATCCAGCAAGAATTCATTTCCAGCGGCAGGAAAATTTCCTCCCGGGCAAAGTCCATATACGGCTTGCCGCTGATCACCCGGACCAATTCCCCCAGCATGTACCAGGCACTGTCCACATGGTACCCCGCCTGTTCCCCCGGCACCCAGTGCGGTTCCGGCTTTGTGGCACACAGAACGCCAATCGCCTCCTCCCACGGACGTGGAACCCAGCCCAGCGTCGCCCCGCGGAAACCCGCCGTATGGGTCAGCAAATGCCGCACCGTAATCCCCCCTTTCTTTTTCATGGCAAAATCCGGAATCCAGTCCGCCACCGGCCGGTCCAGATCGATCATGCCCCGGTCGAGCAATATCCCCACCGCCACTGCGGCCACCGGCTTGCAGGCCGAAAGCCAGAGCATCCTGTGCTCCGGTTCCAGGGGTTCAAACGGGGCATTCTGCCCCAGGGCCTCCTCCGCCAAGACATCTCCCTTCCAGGCCACGGCAAACTGTGCGCCAAAATGCAAGCCCTCCTCAATTCCCTGTTCAATCGCCGCCCGGGTTCCGGACAAAATCATATCGTAACCCCGTTCACCACATTTTGCGGAGATCCCCGCAAGTAGGCGAGCACATTTTCCTCCAGCACATCCATCAGCCGCTGACGCGCCTCCCGGGTCGCCCAGCCAATATGCGGAGCCAGGAGTGTGTTGGGCGCATGCAGCAGCGGGTTGTCCGCCCGGGGCGGCTCGGTGGACAGCACGTCCAGCCCCGCCCCGCCCAGGGTACCGGACTTCAGTGCCTCCGCCAGAGCCGCCTCATCCACCAGGCCTCCCCGGCCGGTGTTGATCAGCAGGGCCTCCGGTTTCATCCACGCCAGACGCTCAGCATTGATCAGCCCCTCGGTTTCCGGCGTCAGCGGACAGTGCAGACTCACCACATCCGACTCACGGAACAAGGGCTCCATCTCCACAAATTCCTGTCCCAGATCGGGTTTTCCCTCCGGATGAGGTGTGCTCGCCAGAACCCGCATCCCCAGAGCCGTGCCCAGACAGGCCACCGCCCGGCCGATCTCCCCAAACCCCACCACCCCCATGGTTTTCCCATGCCACTCCCGCTGGGGCGTCAACATATAACAAAAATCGGGACTGTTCACCCAGTCACCCCGTGCCACCGAGGCATGATGCGTTTCCACCGCCCGGCTGTGCGCGAACATAAACGCCAGAACCAGTTCCGCCACCGAGGCGGTGCTGTATGCCGGGACATTGCAGACCGGAATTCCCCGGTCCGCCGCCGCCTCCAGATCCACCGCATTGGTGCCGGTGGACATCAGACAAATCAGCCGCAAAGCGGGCAGTGCGTCAATTGTCTCCCGGTCCAGCACCACCTTATTGGTCAGCACAATTTGCGCTTCCGCCGCCCGCGGCAGAATTTCATCCGGCCGGGTCCGGTCATATACGGTCAGATCGCCAATAGTTTCAAGGCCGTTCCAGTCCAAATCGCGGGACTGGGTGGTAAAAGCATCAAGAATGCAAAGTGTGGGTAAACGCATGGCGAACTCCTGCCACATCCAGGTGAAATCTCAATGCAAAACATAAAAATTCGCTTTAAATACAAACTTGGAATTGAAATTTATTTCAAAACAATTAAGGAATCGCCTGTCCTCATGAATTAGGAAGGGAATTAAGGACCCCCCATATCACAAAACTAAACCGAGAGAGTATACTATGTATCAGTACAAAGCCGTCAAAAATGTTCAACGCCCCGGCCGCCCCCCCAGTGGATCTGAGTGGGTAAAAGAAAATGGTGTCGCGGTCACGAACGACAAAGGCGAACTGGCGTATCAGCCCAAAACCAAATCCGCACCGAAAAAGACCGCCAAAAAAGGCGCCGTCAGAAAGAAACGCACAGCCAAAGCCGCTAAGGCCCCGGAAATTTCGGACGAGTCCCTCGCCGCGCTGACCCTCAAAAAAACCTATGCGTCTCTTCCGTACGAGAGCATTGTTAAAATTAACAAAATTACCGAGTCGCTTCTGGAAAAAGCCAGAGACGCCCGCAAAGCGGAATTGGAAAAACTGATCGACAAAACCAAAAAAGAATTGGCTGAACTGAAATAAGGTTTCCCCTTGTTCACCCGCAAAACGTCCGGAAGGTTCCCAGGAACTCCCGGACGTTTTTTTGCGCTTATATTTTGACAGGTATTTTAAAGAGACCACGAATGGAGCCCGAATGACGAGGGGAAAAGTTCCAACGGATAGCTTCGCCGGACAACGGATGGTGAAAACGGGTGGAGCTTGTTTTCACCGCCCCACTCGCCCTGCCCTTTCTACACAAAGACGACTGGACCACAAAAGATGAGTCTTCACGCCCCCGGACGGGGGCAACGCAGGTAGCCCGGGGCAAAGGAGGAACGACTGCAGCCCCGGGATTCAGGAAA
>PXDP01000264.1 GCA_003565035.1 PVC group bacterium
AAGGATACGCGGATTTCGCCCGTCGCTGGCTCCCGGTGCTCGACGCCTTTCAGGAACAGGGTGTCCGCTTCGCATTGGAGGTGCATCCCACCGAAATCGCGTTCGATATCGCCAGCAGCCGGCGCGCTCTGGAGGCGGTGAACCATCACCCCGCGTTCGGATTCAATTACGACCCCAGTCACCTGGCCTATCAGGGGGTGGACTATGTGAAGTTCATCCGGGATTTTCCCGAGCGGATATATCATGCCCACATGAAAGATGTCTGGTGGGGGCATGGGGACGGCAGTGTCGGCGTGTTCGGCGGTCACACCGATTTTGGCGATCCCCGCCGCTACTGGGATTTCCGGTCATTGGGTCATGGCGATGTCCGCTTTGAGGATATCATTGTCGCCCTCAACGACATCGGATATGACGGCCCCCTGTCCGTCGAATGGGAGGACATCCGCATGGACCGCGAGCACGGCGCCACCGAAGCGGCGGCATTTGTGAAACGGATCGACTTTAAGCCCAGCAGCCTCGCCTTCGACGCGGCGTTTTCCGAATAACAGATCCCCCCGTTTTCTCCTTGCGAAAAATATCCGGCGGGATATGGAAAAATTGACGATACACGGAGAGGTGGCAGAGTGGTCGATTGCGGCGGTCTTGAAAACCGCTGAGCCGCAAGGCTCCGGGGGTTCGAATCCCTCCCTCTCCGCCATTTTCACCCGACGCCGATAATTTCGGAAAAATCCATTTTCTCGGCGGAAAGCACCATCACCACCGGCATGCCGTGCGTGGAGGCAACAATCCGCCGGTAGTAGCTCACGTACGCCTCCTCCGGCTCGTCGGGTTCCGGGTGCCGAAGACCAATCAGCACCATTGAGGCCTCTGCCGAAGACTCCCGCATAAGATCAAATGGCATTTTTCCTCCGGCATGGATGACCTCATAGGCCATGTCCAAACGCTGATTCTCCAGAAAATCTCCGAGAAACGTATCGATATCCGCACGCTCGGACTCGTCCTGGATCATGCGCTTCAGCACAATCTTTCCGCTTTGCCAGGCACCACTGCGGCGCAACTGGTACGCCAGGGTGATCATCAGTCCAATGTTCGCCTGACCGCCCCGCCACCATAAATCAATTTGCGGGGCCTCGGGCTCTTTCGCCGGCGATTTCCCCTCCCGGACAATGATCAGATTGCGCTCCATGCGGTGGGTGAGCCGGATCAGCCGCGTGAAGGCCGGCACCTTTTCCTCATCCTGGCTTTCGCCAATCAGAATGGTGTTGGGTTCCAGGGGGCCGAATCCATAGGCCTGAATCAGGGCCTCCGCGCCTTTGAGCACATCGGAGGAGGGAAACACCTTGATCATGGCCTCCACGTCACGTTTGCGGAGATAATCGTGAATGCTGGTTTTGAGGGACTGCACCCGCTCCGCGCTCCAGCTTTCGGTGGGCATAATGGTCGCCAGGGTCAGATAGGACGGTCCCCTCGCCAGCGCATGGGACAGTTCGATCAAGTGCCAACGGGACTGGGGAGAGCCGCTGAACACCAGGATATTCGGCCGCCAGTTCCGCTCATCCGCAGGGCGCCGGATCAGACGGCGGATGGCGTGACGCACCATAAGCATGAGAATGCCGTAGCGCATGTCTCCCCAGTGGGCTTTCAATTGCCGCCGCTTCATCATCGTATA
Organism: PVC group bacterium; assembly: GCA_003565035.1. Taxonomy (GTDB): domain Bacteria; phylum Verrucomicrobiota; class Kiritimatiellia; order SS1-B-03-39; family UBA6053; genus PXAS01. The sequence goes on from PXDP01000264.1 coordinate 1,670, forward strand.
CAGCCCGCCGGCCACCAGCAGCGCGGTGAGCGTGGCTCCGAGATCGATCATCAGCATCGTAAGCAGACAGGCGGCCGCGCCCAGCAAAGACCCCCACCAGGGAAATTTGAATTTCGGGCGCCAGGTCGGGCTTTCAATCAGCCCCTCCAGGCCGGCGGACAGATTGATGAGTCCGTAGGAGGTGAGAAAAAACATGGAGAGAATCGGGGCGATCTTATTCAGATCCCCCAACAGAATGGCGACCAGCGCCACCAGGAAGGAAAACAGAGTGGCGGGGACCGGATCGTTATTTTTGCCATAGCCCTTGGCCAGAAAAGGCGGCAGGACTTTGTCTTTGGCAATCGCCTGCAGGGTGCGCGGCGCTCCGAGAATGGCCCCGAGAGCACTGGAAAGTGTGGCCGCGAACAGGCCCAGGAGAATAAGTTCCCCCCATCGGGCAATATCGATCATGATCAGGGGCTGGACCCGCAGCACCCGATCATCCCGGATAATCCATGCGAGAAACACCGGGATGGCCATATAGACTGCGTACCCTGTAAGCACGGCGGCCAGCGTACCGCGCGGGAGCGATTTGGCGGGATCTTTTAAATCACCGGACATGGAAATTCCCGCCTCAATCCCGGTCACCGCCGGAAAAAACACCGCGAAAACCACCCAGAAGCCAAGTTTGGCGGGAATGACGGTGTCCGCAGTGATGATTTCGCCGGCTGCGGGTGCACTGCCGGAAAAAAAGGATACCAGAGACGCGCCAATCGCCATGAGAATAAGCAACTGGGTTTTCAGGGCGATATCCGCGGAAATCAGGGCCAGCAGCGTAAGCGCGGCCAGCGTGATCACCGCAATCATACGGGTCTCCGTGATGGCAAAGGGGATATATTCCAGCCAGCCGGACAGATCGACCACCGCCGAGAGGGCCTCGGAAAAGCCGGAAATATAAAAGGCGATTCCGAGGGCCTGCGCGAAAAACAGCGGCAGACCGATGGCGGTGCCCACTTCCAGCCCCAATGAGCGGGAAATCAGATAGTATGCCCCTCCCCCGCCAATCTTCATGTTGGTGGCGGTGGCGGAAAGCGAAAGTCCGGTCAGCAGGGTGATCGCGGTCGAAATCGTCACAATCAGCAGCGTCAGCCCCAGCCCGACATTACCAAGCACCCAGCCGAAACGGAGAAACATAATTACCCCCAGAATCGTCAGGATACTGGGGGTGAACACACCTTGAAAGGTTCCGAACTGATAGCCGGTCGGAGAGGCTGCGGATTTCGATACCCGCGGAGATCGTTTGGACATGTTCGGAGGGTATCGGCAGATACGCCACCCGTCAAGTATCCGCACGAGCAACGTTGGCTAATGCATCACGCGAAACACCCTCGCCTCACCGGGCAAAAGCTCCAGGGATTCCAGCGAGTCCGCCGGAACAGCCCGCATAAGCTCCTCCTCAATCCTCCAGTCCCCCGGAATCAGGATTCGGGCGGGCGTTTTGGAGACATTGAACGCCACGAGAATGGATTCGGGAACACCCGGCCGCAAATAGGCCATTGTGCCGCCGGCATCGTCCAGATGCAGGATGTCAATCCGGTCATGATGCAGTGCCCGGTGCCCGGTCCGCAATTGAATCAGCTCCCGGAACTGTTCCAGCATCGCCGCGCGGTCTGGCTCTTCCCGCAGCTCCCAGTTCAGTGGATTCAGCCCCACCACTTTCGGAGTCAGTTCGCCCCATTCCTGACCCGCATAAAGCATGGGAATTCCGGGGACCGTGAGGGTGACCGCTGCGGCGGCGACATGACGCCGGAAGGTTTCCTCCCGACTGTACCCCGCCTCCAGCAGTTCGCGAACGAAGCGCTCCTCATCATGACTTTCGATATACTGCATCCGCTGCCAGCCGGTCTGATAGGCGTGATTCCGTGGATCGAGAATCTCAGCCATTTTTTCAGGTTCACCGATGAAATTCCCTTCCACAAACACCCGCCGCATCCGCCAGCGGTAATGACCGTCCCATTCGCTGTCCAGTTCGGTGCCTTTCACCATGTCCGGCTCGCTGGGCAGATTTTCCGCAATTTGCACCACGCCCGGATCCACATTGTTCACCACGTAGGCCATCCAACTCACACCCCAGTCCTTGTAACCGGACCACTGAATCCACTGCGTGGCGTCATAGCGGTACCCGTCCACCCCCCACTGCAACACCCAGTGCTCCAGCGTGTCTTTCACGTACTGTTTAAAGTGGTCGTTTTGTTGATCCAGTTTTGGAAAGCCCCAGTTGAAGCTGTCGAAAGGCATAAAATAAGGATTGGTGTCCGGACCGCCATGCATGCGGTGCAGGGGGGAATTGGCTTCAATATGATTCAGCACAATATCAAACACATTGGCAATTCCGCGTTCCCGGGCCGCGAGAATCAGGTCCGCGTATTCCTGCGGGGTGCCGTAACTGCGTTCCAGCCCCATATGAAACGCCGGGTTGTAGCCCCAACTGCTGTCGCCGGGGAAAGTCGTGACCGGCAGGGGCTCCATGGCATTCACGCCGAGGTCCGCCATGTAATCCAGTTTGGCTTTCAGGCCGGCATAACTTCCGGGCGGCGCAATATCCGGGATGCTCAGTTCATAAATCACCCAGGTTTCCATTGGCGGACGGTCCCAGGCGGGCATCGGCTCCGGCAGCGTGCCGGCCAGGGTCCAGGCGTGTTCAGGCAGATGACTGTACGCACCCTCCGGGGTCAGCCAGAGCACATCCCGGCTCCAGGGATCGGCAAAGCGGTTCGCACCATTGATCACATAACGATACTGAAGCGTTTTGGAGTCTGTTGGCACCTGAAAAAACCAGAACCCGTCCTGGGCGGAGCGCATGAGTTCGCGCCGCACGGGTCCGTCCGCCTCTTTCCATTCCAGCTCCACAAATTTCGCGACCGGCGCGTGCAGAAATATGTCCCAGCCCTTCTCCGTCCTGGTGGCGCCGCGGGGCAGATCCGACGCATCGCTTTCCTCCAGGTCCGGAATCTTCCAGGCCACCTGATGCGCAACCGAAAGCCGTCCCTCCCGGAGGGCCCTCACCGTAAAGCGGTGCGGACCGTAGGCCCAGTCGCCGGTGTTCAGCTCGGTGGCGCATTCACCGCGTTCGGAGTGCGTCAGTTCCTGCCCGTTCACATAGAGACGCACCTCATCCGCGGCCGGCCGGGTGGCCGCACTGACAGGATGTTCCGCATGAATTTCCCCGGTCGGGTAGTTTGTCCAGAAAATTTCCGCCGCGTCCGGATGCGTCGTGAGAGTCAGGTTATAATTTTCGCCGTCCCGGCTTTCCCAACGGTCGCCCCAGCGGGCCACAGCGTGCAGAGAGGTCACAACCTGGGCCGGATCATTGAAGGGGCCCAAATGGACGACTGAAACCCCGTCGACCGGATCGGGAATGGGCGTGTCGACCGCCACCCCGGTCACGCCGGGGGTTGATCCCTCCGGCCAGTACACGCGGTCCGGCAGTTCCCAGCCGCCGTCGGGACCGTTCACGCCCCAGTGCAGGATGCCGCCGGGTTCATACCCGCGCACCCGCACCTGAAGAGTGTCCTCCGGATGGGCGACCGGCGGATAGAAATCAATCACATCCCGGTCCGGCATCTGCGAAACGGCCAGCGCCGCCAGCGTCTCCGCATCCGCGCCGGGATCCACGGTCATCACCTGCACATGCACCACATTGCGGAAGGTTTCACCGGGGGCGAGATCGATTTCCACCGACTGGGTTTCGATTTCGGTGTAGCCCAGTCCCCGGTTGGAATACATCACCACCGAGCACCCGCCATCCGGAAACGCGCCGCCGACATCCCCGCCTTCGGTCCACAGCAGCAGCATCCGGTCTCCGCGCCGCGCGGCAATCCAGTGCGCGTCGGTGCCCAGTTTGGTTTCAGAAAGCTGCGCGGTGTCCACCGCCAGTGCCCCTTCCATGTGCGTCAGCGCCGTCTCCTGAGGAAGGTCAAACCCGATGTGCCGGAACCCGCCCTCAAAGCGCGTGTCCGCATGGACTCCCATCAGTACCGTGTCGGCCCCGGCCATCTGACTGATCTGCCACAGGCTGACCGGAACCGGAGAGGCATAGACCCGGCTGACGGACTGTTCCATTCGCAAAGCCATCGAATCCCCCGGCGGCAGAATGATGCGGCGCTGAAGCTGCGCGAATACCGGCGCGCCCAGATCCCGGCGCAGAATCACCACCCGGGAGCCGTCCTCCTCAATCCGCCCCTCTCCCCGCCAGGGCTGATCCATCATCCGCAGCGGCGGCCAGACCCCGCCGCCCATCGTTTGCCAACTGTCCTGATGCACGCCCCAAAGCCAGTCGCCCCCGTGATTCAGCCAATCGCCCTCCTCCGCAGGCAGCGGCGTTCCCGCAAGCTCCTGATTCTGGGTCAGCAGATTTTCACCCTCCACCGGCCCCAGAAAAGTGATCCGGCCAATTTCGGGAACCACTGTGACCCGGACCGCATCATTTTCCAGGACAAAGGCTGCGTCCCAGCCCATCGCCGGTTCTGGATCAATCCGCTCTCCGCCACGCAGCAGGCTCAGGGGCAACAGAAACAAACAGGCAAGCCGTCTCATCGAACAGGTTTTCATGGGCAGTCTCCAGTGTGAATATTCAGCGGGTTAGTCAAAATCAAGTTCGGGCCGGACCGGTGGATTCGCGGAGAATCACATGAGGTTCGAGCAGTTCACGGCATTCGGTTCGCCTGCCGTTCAGGATTTCCAGCAGCCGCTTGCAGGACCGTCTTCCCACCTCAAAGAGATCCATCTTGAGGGTGGTGAGTCCCGGGGTGGTAAATTTTGCAGAGGGAATGTTGTCCACCCCCATCACCGATACATCTTTCGGCACATGCAGGCCCTTATTGATCAGATACCGCATGGCGCCGATGGCCATTCGGTCGTTGCCGGCCATGATCGCGGTCAGTTCGGGATGCCGCGACATCAGCTTGCGGGTGGCGGTATAGCCGTCCTGTTCATCCCAGTCGGAGCACCCTGTCCAGGGCAGTGAGGTCTTGGAAATTCCTTTTTGTTCGCACACCTTAAAAAACGTGTCCCGGAAATCCAGACCGGTGAAGGTGTTGGTCCCGACAATCAGCCCGATATGCCGGTGCCCCTGCTTCAATAAATGCTCCGCACACAGGCGGGCAGCCTGCTTGTAATCCACGCTTAAATAATTCAGCGAACTGCCGGGGAAATAATGATTCACCAGCAGCAGCGGATCATGGTTTTCCTCAAACTCCAGGAGAAACCGGTCCTCCACCGTGGAGGCGATATACAGCATTCCGTCGGCCCGTCGGTTACGGAGAATATTCAGATATTCTTTTTCCGCAATGAACGACTCCTGGGCGATATCCAGCAGAATCTTGTACCCCGCCTCCTGCGCCTCCTGATAGATCCCGCTGATGATCTCCCCGAAGTATACATCAGAAAATACGTGATTCAGGGCCGGCACCGTCACACTCAGACAGCGCGAGCGGCTCGACACCAGACTCCGCGCCATTTCATTGGGCTGGTACTCCAAATCCGCCGCCGCTTTGAACACTTTGTCGCGGGTGGATTTCTTGATTTTCTGACTGCCATTCAGCACCAGCGACACGGTGCTGGGCGAAACATCGCAATGCGAGGCAATCTCTTTAATGGTGACGGCTTTGGCTCTTTTTTGAATCATTTAACAAATGTAGAGAAATTCAAACGATTTAACAAGGCGCAAACTAAAAAAAATATTGAGGGCTCCCCGCCAGGATCCAGGACACCGGATGATGTTAACAGAGGATGAGACTTGAAGGACGGCAAAGTTCCCGTAGAAACTTTTTTCATGCGCGAATGTATTCAAATCGGAGTGATTGTTCCCGCCGCCATCGAACTGGGCCGGGAAATTCTCTTCGGACTGCGGAATTTTTGTGAAACCCATGGCGGGGTTCAACTGCGGCTCATTTCCAATCAGCGGGATCTGCCGGAGGGCAAAGAGAAAAAATTCTCTGTGGATGCGATGATCTGCTTTCATTCCAGCCAGGCGTTCCTGGAGAAAATGATCCGGTCCTGTCCCAGGGTGGTCTCCGTGTCGAATCAGCAGCAGGTGACTGTTTGTCCCCAGGTGGTCTCCGACGACAGGGCCGCCGGGCGCCTGGCGGCGGAGGAGCTGATCGGGCGGGGCTACCGGAATCTTTTCTTTGCCGGCCCACGGGAGCACGCTTTTTCCCTGGAGCGTCTGGAAGGCTTTCAGCAATGTGCCCAGGAGGCACAGATCACGCTCCAGCGGCTTCATCTGGATGATGTCCTGGAATCCGCCGCCGTTTTTTCGGAAATCGACCGTGGATTGAAACCTGCGGGGATTTTTGCCGCCTCAGATCTCCATGCCCGCTGGATCTTGTCCGCCATGCCCAAACCCCGCAGTCAGGTCCCCTCGAAGTTCGCGCTGATCGGCGTGGATAACGACCCGATGGAACAGGCACTCTCACCCATCGGATTCAGCAGCATTCTTCTCGCCGGGCGGCAAATCGGACATCAGGCCGCGAAAATCGCCAAAGACTGGGTCGAAGGCATCACGCCGCGCGCAAAAGTGACCCGCATTCCGCCAGTCGGAATCGCCCGGCGCGCTTCAACCCAGTCGCGTGTGTTTGCCGATCCGCTGGTAACCCGCTGCCTGAAACTGGTGGAGGAACATTCGGCAGGCCTGTCCGGTGTCGACGAGGTCGCCAGGGCTCTGGGGGTCAACCGCCGCACCCTGGAACTTCGCCTTGAAAAACACTTGGGACTTGGCATCGGCCAGATGCTGCGCAATGCGCGAATTGAAAAGGCCCGCGATTTACTGGGCAACACCGCGCTGAGCATGAAAGAGGTCTCTTTCCTTTCGGGATTTCCGGAACCGCGCATGCTCAGCCTTGTGTTCAGACGCGAAACCGGAGAAACTCCGACCGACTACCGTAACCGGGTCCGGGGCACGCTTAAAAAGGATTATTCCGAACACTCTTCGTAAAAATGTAATTTTGACTTCGTAAATATGTAACCGCTTTTTGTTAATTTTGCGTACACGCCGGGCTCAATCTGTGTAGGGTTTAAAAATAAAACCCTGATTTACACGGAGGAGATACACGATGACGCAACGGTTATTTTTCGTAAAGGTGATGTTCAGCCTGTTTTTTACCCAGTCCGCATTCGGTCAGGAGCCGCTGACCTTTGATCCGGACAATCCGCCGACCCAATCGACGCCCCCCACCGAGGTGTACAACGAGTATACGGGGACCAACGCCTGGCGGCTGGGTCCGAAAACGATGATGGTTTTCCGGGTCTATCCCAGTGACCGGGATCCGTGGACGTCTTATAAGTCGGATGAAGCTCTGCTCAACGAGCTGATGACGATGTCCGCCAACTACTACGAGGGCAGTTACCATCAAACCTGGTTCGGTCCCAAGCGGCGGAACGGGATGGATATCCCGGTGTTGGTGGTAACCCCGCCGATGCAGTTGCCGGGGACCTATGAGCAGTATCGGAACAGCTTTGCGCTGCTTCAATCCCACTCCCGGGCCGCCGCCGAGGCGCTGGGGCCGGAATGGCGGAATGGCGGGATTTATCACCACATTCATTACGACCGCCATGTGGCCATGTCCAATGCGAACATGGTCGGTTCAGCTGGGTTAGCGTATGTGAACGGAAAGTTTTCCTGGACGGGCGGTTCGCTGAGTGGGACGATAGCGGTGCACGAGCTGGGGCATAATTGGGGCGTTTATCATGCCAACAGCTGGTTTGCGCCTTCGGGCGTTGACCCGGAAGTGCATCCGCGTTCACCGCTGCGGCAGAATGGCGAATATCAGGACGGCTGGTGTGTGATGGGCGGAGGGACGCCGAGGCTGATGTTCAATCCGCTTTTCCGCTATCGGCTCGGCTTTCTGACCCGCACCCGCAACGAGGTGCAAGACATCACCTCCAGCGGCACTTACCGCATTTACGATTATCAGCATCATGACCGGCGGCAGACGGAATCGCTGGTGCGGGTGCTGAACATTCCCATCACCAGTTACACGGCGTGGAACAATGTATTTCTCGGTTTCGGTCACCGCAGAGGCACCGATGGTGGCTGGGGCCGCACCGATTACAACCGCAACGCGGTGACCGTCCATTCCATGATGAGCAGCGGGTCCAACCGGCTGGACACCACCCCGAATTCGCGCCCGGGCAATGAGGACCGGAATGACAGTTCCATCAAAATCGGCCGCACCTACTCCGAGGGCCCCAATGAAAACGGCACCCAGATGTTTGGTGGGTTTCATGTGACCCCCGTACTGCGCGGCAGCAGCGTGGTCAACGGTCAGACCCATGAGTGGATCGAAGTGGTCATCAACTATGGCGACGATGTGGTGGGCAATCAGCCGCCCACCGCCTCGTTTTCGCAGACTGTGCTCAACGGGGCCCAACCCGGCGTACCCTTTGAACTGACCGTCAACGCCTCCGATCCGGACAATGATGATCTGGCCTTCGACTGGAATTTCGGGGATGACAGCTACAACATCATCAACAGTGCCACCCAGACCAAGACTTGGAGCGAACCCGGGTTTTATCTGGTGGAGGTGATGGTGTCCGACATGAAAGGCGGCCTCGCCGAAGCGGCCGTGTGGGTGAACGTGGGGAATGTGCCCTATCGTGCTCCGGAAGCCCCGGCGGCGACGCTGGACGGTCTGCAATACACCTATTTCGAAGGCAGTTTTCAGTTGTTGCCCGATTTCAATACCCTGTTTCCGGTGGCCGAGGGCACCGTGGACACCTTCAGTCTGGCCCCGGCCCAGCGGAACAGCAATTTTGCCATGCTATACACCGGGTATCTCCAGGTGACGGATGAGGACGTGTACACCTTTTCCATCGATGCCCGCGACGGGGTCCGTTTCTGGATCGGTAATCAACTCCTGATCGAAAACGACGGCGTGAAATCGACTTCCGCCGTCACCACCGGCAATATCGCCCTGCAGGAGGGGCTGCATGAGGTCCGGCTGGAATTTTTCCACCGCACCGGCGGCGAAAAACTTGAGGTGAGCTGGAGCACCATCAACATGCCCCTGACGCCCATCGGGGCATCGAATTTCAAGCAAACCGACTGGCAGACGAATACCCCGCCCGCCGTCAGCATCGTCAATCCCCTCGAGGGAGAAACCTTTCTGGTGGGCGCGGATCTGCTCATCACCGCCGAGGCTTCGGATGAGGACGGGATTGCCGCAGTGCGATTCTTCGCCAATGGCAATTTTATCGGGGAAGCCACCGGGGAGCCTTACAGTACCCTCTGGGAAAACGTTTCGGTGGGCGCCCAGGAACTGGTCGCCCTGGCGGTTGACACAACCGGGCGTACCCAATTATCAAACACCCGAACGATTCAGGTGCAAAGCCCGCCGCCGACCCGCTCGGTGGGGATCAATTTCGCCGGAACCAATTCGTTTGCCTTTCCCCACGATCCGACCCCCGTTGGTTTTGCCGACCGGATCGGGGCCGTCTATTCCGAGCCGTACTGGAATAATTTCACCAAGCAGGAGGATGATGCCAACAACGGGCTGTATTTCAACCTGATCGACAACGATGGCTTTCCCACCCCGGTCCGGGTGGAATGGCAGGGTCACACCGGATCCAACACCGGAAAAAGCGCGACCGACACCTCCACCGGCAACGGGCGGATGATGCACGGGTATGTGAATTTCAACAACAGCGGTCAGGAGGGACCCTGGCTGATCGCGCGGGATATTCCCTATGCCCAGTTCGATGTGTACGTCTATTTTGATCACGTGAACAGCAGTTCCCGCGATTCCAGCACCCGTCAATTCCGGATCATGACCGCGGATAAAAGCGCGGATCTGGCCCCGCCCCGCTACGGGCAGAATTCGCTCGATCATAACAACGGTCTCGGCGATTACCCCACTTACGACACCTGGGTGGGCTTCAAAGAATCGACCGCATTGACTGTGGATGCCCCGGCGGACGAGCGCCTGGGGAATTATGTGGTCTTCCGCAACATTACCGATCCCGAATTCCAGATCATGGTCCGCGCCGGCAGCGGCGCACTGGATGGCCACCGCTTTATGAACGGCATGCAGATTGTCGAGGTGCCCGCCACCGAACCGGCCATCCGCATCACCGCGCCGACGGAGGGGTGGCAATTGACCCCAGAAGAGCCCACCATTAGTTACCTGGTGACCCTCTCGGTGGAACCCGACAGTCCGGTCACGATTTCTCCGGCAACGACCGGAAATCTGGTGGCCTTGACGAATGAACTTACCTTCACCTCCGCCAATTGGAATCAACCGCAATCGGTGGTGCTTCATGCCAGCAATTCCTCCGGCGGAGAACGGACCCTTTCGCACAGCGTCTCCGCCAGCGGCGTGTATGACGGCATCACCATCGATCCGATCACCGTGACGGTGGCCTCCGGCTCGCAAACCACCTACGATCCCGCTAACCAGCCGCCCGCCTTCACCAGCCTGCCGGAAACCGAGGCCCTGACCGGTGCGGCCTATACCTATGCCATCACCGCCAGCGATCCCGACGGCGATCCCATCCGCTTCCGGGCGGTCAGCAAACCCGGCTGGCTGACGCTGACCGATCACGGAGACGGCACCGCCACCCTGAGCGGGGACGCCCCCCTGTCGCAGCTGTCCACGGTTCCGGTTGTCCTCGAAGTCGCGGACCTCTTTCACAGCACCCTCCAGAGTTTCGACATTGTCTACGAACGCTTCCCGGCCATCACCATCATCTCCCCCGCCAAATCGGCGGTGGAACTTTCCAATCTGGAGACCACCCTGCATATCGACACCGACGTGAACGGTTTCGGACATCCGGTGGCGCTGTTCTGGTCGCAGGAGCGCGGTCCGGCACCGGCAGCGTTTGATGATTCCACCGTTGAAAACCCGGCGCTCACCTTTCCCGAAGCGGGGCATTACACGCTGGTCCTGACCGCCGATAACGGAAAAGGCATCAGTGAGAAACGCATCGAGGTGTTCGCAAATGCTCCCGGCAACGATGTCCTGGACGATGGTTTACTCGGCCATTGGCGCATGAACGATCCGGCCGGTTCCCTGCAACTGACCGACAGCAGTGGAAACGAAAATCATGCTCCGGTCACCGACAACGGCAATTTTCAACTGGGCGTGTCCGGCTACGACAGCACGGCCCTCCGTCTCGGCGGAAACGGCAATTTCGCCACCGCGTCATTAGGCATG
>PXDP01000469.1 GCA_003565035.1 PVC group bacterium
CACCATTTCCACGGCGCGCAACCAGTACAGATCTGCCCGGACTCTGCGCTGGGAGCGCATCCCCCGGATCCATTCCCTGTACAAGCTGATTTCATTCTGAAGTTTTTCCTCATCCCCGGCCCTGACCTCAAGGATCTGCCGGGTATCCCGCGCCATGAACCGGTCGATTAGATCTGCGGTCCAGTCAGACATATCTTCCGAATCATCCGGCACCCGGGCGCGTGCGGAGCGGACGACAACTCCGGTAGAAGCATCCACGCCGGTCAGCGACAGAAACAGTCCGCCATCCTGTCCGCGTCCCGGAACCTGCAGAAGATTCGGAATCACAATCTCATCCGCGCCGACAATGCGGGCCAGGAGGCCATGAATTTGTTCACTCCCGAGATGTTCCGTGAGAAGTTCTTTTTCCCGGAGGATCTCCAGAATTCGGGAGCGGTCAACCAAAGACGCTATTTCGGGACGTATTAAAAACTGATCTTCTATTTTAAGATATAGAGGATGCGCCCAGGTCTCCATCATAGAGGCGGCCACGCCAATGCCCTGCAAAGGCAGCACCGTGAACACTGAAGGCTCATGCGGCTGCGCCGGTGCCGGAGCCTCTCTCTCTTTGGGTAAAGAAATATTCAAAAATTCCGCCAGTACCCGCTCGGCCGCCCCGGCCATGGCCAGCGGCGACCAGGGAAGATCCGTCAGCCGACGGTGCAGGACCTCATCCGTCTGACCGACTGTACGGTAGACTGATACCAGCAGATCTCCCCGGTTCGCATCGCGGCCAGACTGAATAGCATACACCGAAATGAGGTAATCCGCGCTGAGAGGATTCTCTTCCTTGCGCAGGCCGCTGTCATCCTGAAGTACCCGAAGACCACTTTCGATCAGGAGGCTGAAATTCCGGCTGCGGGACAAGACCCGCATATCATCATACTGCGCCAGGCGGGCCACCAGCTCCTCTCGGAGCATCAAACCCAGGCGCATTCCCTCCGCCCGATCCGCTTGCGTAGCAGAAACAACCGGTGCAACAGCCAGACTGATGACACCGCCTTCTCCCGCCAAGGCACGCCCCCCCATCGTGAGATACAGCAACATCCCGCAGAGAATCCGTCCCGAACACCTAATTTTTGTCCATAAATGCATTTGAAACACTTTTGATGATTTCATCTCAAAATCAATAAAATAAATCAACCCCATTACAATTTCTCCTGAGCCAAAGGCGAATGAAGGAGCCGATGTATTTTTTCATCTTGCCGTTGTTGAAGGTTATCGTATGGAATAATGATGCACGCCGCAGGTCAAAACATCCGGATCATGATCAACCCCAAATCGGGGCTGGGCGTCTCCATGCGCATTCTCATGCAGACCTTCAACGATGTCTGGGACTGCGACGGCCGCGAAATCACCTATCAGCTCACCAAATCCGCTGAAGACGGCCGGATCAAAGCGCGCCGCGCGATTGAGGAGGGGGTTGAAACGCTGATTGTCGTCGGCGGCGACGGGGTGATCAACAGCATTGGAGCCGAACTCCTCGACGCCCCCATAAACCTCGGCGTCATTCCCACCGGCAGCGGCAACGGCTTCGCCCGGCACTTCGGCATCAACCTCAACCCCGGCAAAGCCATCCAGCAGCTCCTTCAGGCCAAACCCGAGTCCATCGATGTCGGTATGGCCAACGGACGGCCCTTTTTTGTCACCTGCAGCATGGCCTGGGATGCCGCCCTGGTGAAAACCTTCGAAAAATCTCCGGTGCGCGGGATTCTGCCCTACGTTTTCGCCGCCGCCTACGAACTGTTCGATTACAAATCCGAGCGCTTCCGGGTCAGTATCGATCAGGCCCCCGAAAAGGTGTACGATCACCCCATGCTCTTCACCGTCGCCAATCTCACCCAGTTCGGCGGCGGCGCCCGCATTGCCCCCAAGGCCAAAGCCGACGACGGATACCTCTGGCTCACCGCCGCCTTCCGCGAGGATGTGCCCCGCCTCATTCCCAGTCTCTACAAGCTCTTCGACGGCTCCATTGGCGACGTTCCGGAAATTAACATCACCCCGCTGCACGAAATGCGCGTCCGCCGCGAGACCGGCCAGCCCATCCAGCTCGACGGCGAACTGGTGGAATCGCCCCCGGAAGTCCACATACAACTCCGCCCCAAAGCCCTCCGGGTCCTGGTGCCCCCGCCCGCCGAGAAAGACTGATTCATGTCCCTGCCTCCCCTGCACCAACTTCTGCGGGACCTTGTCCGCATCCCTTCCGTCAACCCCGCCCACAGTGCCGACCCGGCCATCGCCGGCGAACGCCGCATGGCCGACGCCCTCGCCGCCCTGCTGCGCGAACGCGGCTTCGCGGTGGAGCGTATCGACAGCCCGGATCCCGATCGCCCCGCCATCCTCGGCCGTTCCGGCCCCGCCAACCCCTCCTCAACACTGATGTTTGAAGTGCATCTCGACACCGTCGGCGTCGACAACATGACCCTGCCCCCTTTCGAGGGCCTCCTCAAAGACGACCGCCTCTACGGACGCGGTGCCTGCGACATGAAAGGCTCCACCGCCGCCCTGCTTTATGTCCTGACTCCCGAACGCATTCAGGCCCTCACGGACCGTGGCGTCGCCCTCCTCATTGTTGGCGCCCCCGACGAGGAATGCGGCACCAAAGGCGCACAAAGCCTGGCCGACCGCGGGATCGGCGCCGATCATGCCGTCATTCTCGAACCCACCCGCAACCGCCCCGTCGTCGCCCACAAAGGTGCCAACTGGTATGATATCGTCCTCCGGGGCCGTTCCGGACACGGGAGCCAGCCCGAGGCCGGGGTCAGTACCCTTGAAGCGCTCGCACGGCTGCTGCCCGAACTCCTCCGCGCCCACAAAGCCCTGCAGCAGATGCACCGCCATCCGCTCCTCGGGGTTTCCTCCCTGAA
>PXDP01000511.1 GCA_003565035.1 PVC group bacterium
CTATAGTGTATCCGATGATAACTTAACAATGACTTTTACTTTAAAAGAAAACTTGAAATGGCATGATGGTACGCCTGTAACAACTGAGGATGTAGAATTCTCATTTGAATTTATCGCACATCCAGATTACACAGGACCAAGATACAATGATATCACATCAATTGATGGTGTTGAAGAATTCAACGCTGGAGAAGCAGATTCTATAGCAGGAATCAATATAATTGATGAGAGAACTGTTGAAATCACAAAACATGTAATCCATGCAAATGCCTTAGGTGATATCGGTGGTAGAGCGCTTATTCCTAAGCATATTTGGGGAGATGTTGATGTAGCTAGGGCAGCAGATGAAACTGACTTGCTTAGAAATCCTATAGGAACAGGACCTTTCAAAATGGTTGAGTTTGCTCCAGATCAGTATGCTGAGTTAGCAGCATACGATGATTACCATTTTGGAAGACCGTTACTTGACGGATTCATTATTCAAGCGGCTAATCAAGAAACTGCTCAAGCACAATTAGTTAGAGGAGAACTTGATTTCATGGAAGTTTCTGCCATGAATGAAGAAAATTTAGCCTTCTTTGAGGATAACGATATTCCGGTAGAGGAAGTCATGAGCAGAGGCTATCAATATTTAGGATATAACAACAGACTTGAAGTATTCCAAGATAAGTTAGTTCGTCAGGGAATCGCATATGCCCTTGATCGACAAGGATTTGTTGATAACATCCTAGAGGGATATGGCCAAGTAGCAAATGTACCATTGGCATCTTTTAGTTGGGGAGTTCCTTCTGAAGATCAATTAAATATGTATGAGTATAATCCAGAGAAAGCAATTGAGATGCTAGAAGAAGCTGGTTGGGAGTATAGAGATGGAACTATGTATAGAGATGGTGAACCAGTAAAGTTTACACTTAAGTATCCAACTGGGAACCAAGTTAGAGAACTATCTGCACCACTTTTCCAGCAAAATCTTGCAGATATTGGGATCGAGCTAGATTTAAACATTATGGAGTTTGGTACATTATCTGATGAAGTAATCGATAATCATGATTTTGATATGTTCTTAATGGGCTGGGGACTTACACCAGATCCTGACGCCTATGGAATCTGGCACTCAAGTGTAGCTGGTCTCGGTGGATGGAACATGGTAGGATTCATAAATGATAGAAATGATGAATTATTAGAAGAGGGTAGACAGCTTCTTGATATGGAAGATCGTCAACCAATTTATCACGAGTGGACAGCGCTTATGAACGAAGAATTACCAGCAGTGTTCCTATACAATATGGTTGAAGGAAGAGCATATAATCCAAATCTTAAAGGGTTGAATTTATTTTCATTTACTGACTACTATAACGTACAAGACTGGTATATAGCAGAATAACTATACAAGACTGGTATATAGCAGAATAATTATTGTTTATAATTAAGCATAGTGCAATTGATAGTCCGTTCACGGGCTATCAATTGTTTTATGATAAGTCTAAAAGGAGGAAAGTATAATGAAAAAATACCTTATACGACGTCTACTCATTGTAATACCGGTATTGATAGGTATCTCTATGATTATATTTGGTTTGGTTCATAATACCCCGGGGAACCCATATTCCCATATGATTGATCCCAATATGACAGCCGAAAATAGAGAGTCTATGTTGGAGTCGATAGGATATTATGATCCGCTACCCGTAAAATATGTAAAATGGGCTTCTAGAGCGGCAACATTAGATCTAGGCTATTCCACAAGATATAAAGAACCGGTTACGGACGTAATTGGGCGTAGAATACAAAACACATTACTTTTAAGTATTTCCGCATTTATCTTTAGTACGATCATTGCCATACCATTGGGGGTGATTTCTGCTACTAAGCAATACTCAATATTTGACTATCTTGCAACAATTATTGCCTTTGTAGGGCTTTCAATACCGGCATTTTTCTTTGGACTTTTATTAATTAAGTTCCTGGCATTTGATCTCGGACTCTTCCCTGTTGCAGGGATGCAGACTTCGGGCTCCGGACTTTCAGGGATAGGTTTGATGTTAAATGTTGCCCATCATATGATCCTACCTGTGATCGTATTGTCTCTACTTAGCACAGCGTCCTTGATGAGATATACCCGTTCCAGTATGCTGGAGGTTATCAAACAAGACTATATTAGGACGGCTAGGGCAAAGGGATTATCAGAAAGGGTTGTTATTTATAAACATGCATTAAGGAATGCTCTTATTCCTGTGGTAACGGTTTTAAGTATGACGATTCCTTTCTTATTCTCGGGAGCCATACTAACAGAAACTATTTTCGTGTGGCCGGGAGTAGGAACCCTAGCATTAAATGCAGTTCTAAATAGGGACTATCCGATTATTATGGGGACCACCATGCTAATAGCTGTGGCGACTTTACTGGCCAATCTATTTGCCGATATAATGTACGCAGTTATAGACCCTAGAATTAGATATAATTAATTAGGGAAGGAGAAAAATAATGTCTAAAAAACCGATGGAAAAAGAAGAAGTAAAACAGGATAAAATGCAAGAAAGAAAAGTGGAAAAGGGCGCATCACCATGGAAAATTGCTCGGGATAGACTTACAAAAAATAAATTGGCCATGGTCGGACTGATCTCTTTAATCATACTTCTATTACTTTCTGGATTGGCACATGTAATTGCTCCCAATGGAAGGGATACCATTAATTTATTATATACTAATCAAGCGCCGTCTGCTGATTTCTGGCTAGGAACTGATGATTTAGGGAGAGATGTTTTCGCGAGATTATTGTATGGGGGAAGGGTTTCGCTAAGTGTAGGAATTGTTGCCACAGGGATTTCTGTGATTATAGGAGTTACCCTAGGCTCAATAGCCGCATACTTTGGTGGTATTGTAGATAATCTAATTATGAGAA
>PXDP01000522.1 GCA_003565035.1 PVC group bacterium
ACCTCAATGAGATTGAAGGTCTGGAAAATAAAGCCGATTTTGCGGCAGCGCAGGTAGGCGATCTGCCGTTCGTTCATGGCGCCGGTGCTCACGCCGTCGATGACAATGCTGCCTTCGGTGGGGATGTCGAGGCCGCCAATCAAATTAAACAGGGTGCTTTTTCCGCTGCCTGAGGGACCCATAATACTGAGGTACTCGCCGCGATAGATGTCCAAATCCACCCCGCCGATGGCGTAGAGTTCGGTTTTGCCCATGACATAACGGCGCTTGACGCCCCGGGCGGAGATAATCGGTTCAGATGCCATGCATTTCTCCTTTGGTGATCTTAATATCGGCACGTTCCTGAATGCGGTCCATCCTGCCGTCGCGCACCCAGGCGATCCGGTCCGATACCGCCAGCATTTTGTGGTCGTGGGTGGCGGTGATAATGGTCACATTTTGTTTCTCGTTGATTTCACGTAACAGGTTAATGATTTCCTCGCCGGTTTTACTGTCCAGGTTGGCGGTTGGTTCGTCAGCCAGAACGATGGAGGGATCATTCGCCAGAGCGCGGGCACAGGCCACGCGTTGTTGCTGGCCGCCCGACATTTCCAGGGGTTTGTGAAGAACACGGTCGCCCAATCCGACTTGCTCCAGCAGATAAACGGCTTTGTCCTGGGCCTCGGCCTGTTGTTTTCCGGCAAAGGTCATGGGAAGCATGACATTGTCCAGGGCGGTGGCGACTTTGATGAGATTGTAGGACTGAAAGATGTAGCCGATTTTATGACAACGGAGCCAGGCCAGTTCAAGGGTGTCCAGGCTGGCAATATCGACATCGTCGATGTAAATGCGCCCCTCGTTCGGCTTGTCCAGGCCTCCGATCATATTGAACAGCGTGCTCTTTCCGCTGCCGGAGGGGCCCATAATGGAAATGTATTCCCCCCGTTTGACGTTGAAATCCACCCCGTTGAGGGCGTGGACGGTTTCCTCGCCCATTTTGTAGATTTTTTTCAGTCCTTTGGCGCGCACCACAAAGGGTGCCGCCAGGGTGCGGGTTACGATTGCGGGATCCTTCTCGCGTGTCTGCCCGAGTTCAGAGGAATCGGCGTTCACGTTGAAGGCTTCGGGATGGGTGTCTTGTTGCGGGTTCACATTTCGCTCCGTAGGGCCATGACCGGGGACATCTTCGCGGCCAAACGGGCCGGGTAGACGGCACCCAAAAGGGTAAGCAGGATTCCGGTGATGAAACAAAAAAGGATGCTGAGCAGGAGGTGCAGCGGCGGAAACAGTGCGGTGACCTCGCCGCCATAGGTGAAGTACCCTTCAACATAGGCCAGCCCGAATCCGATGATCAGGCCCAGCGTGGTTCCCAGGACACCGGCAAACAGACTTTCGATGAGAAAAAGTTTCATAATAAACCCGGTGAGGGCACCCAGGCATTTCATGGTGCCGATTTCACGGAAGCGCTCGGTCACGCTCATCAACATGGCGTTCATAATGCCCGCCAGACTGATCAGGAGGGCCAGTCCCGCCACCCAGTAGGTCTGCACCCGCTGGTCGGCAATGGTTTCGAGATTAATAATTCCCTCCGCGGTGAGGTGGCGGATGAGATCACGGGAACCGTATTCCAACACATTCCGCGCAAACGCATCGGAACAGAGGATATAACTCAGAAAGGCCATCGCGAGGACAATGCCGCTGACCACCAGCACGGACCGCCAAATCCGCACTTTGATGCCCCGGACGGCAATCCGGACGATTTTATGCAGGGAGAGAGGCTGGATTTCCTCTTCGTTTGCCCTGTGTTGGGGATCATGATTCATTTGGACTCCTCGGGAATGGCGTTGCGGTCTGGCAGCGGAATTCCGACCAGGCCTTTGCCAATCATCGTTTTCAAGAACATCGTGAGATTGCGCTCCGCTTCGGCGGGGTCAATGTGGTTTTTTTTTGCAAAGCGTTTGATGATGGTTTTGACCGGTGTCTTTCCGTCACAGGCGGCATAGACTTCCCGCCCGTACGCATCCAGGCCAAAGGACCGCTCGCACAGTTTGTCCGCTCCGAGAACCCGCTGCCAGCGGGGGCGGACAAATTCCAGGGTGACATAAAGTTTTTCCCCTTTGGTTTCCGTCCGGACCGGCGGAAAGGCCACAGGCTTTGCGTCGAGGGCCTGCTTGCGGTTATAACCGGAAAGTTTGGGGTTGCGCTTCATGCGACATCATCCCGGTTCATGTGTTCCAAAGCCTGTTGCGAAAGGACGGACGTATCCGGCCTGGCGGTCCGGTGCTCCGCAATCAACAGCCGGTCGTGGGCCTCATCCACGGCGGCAATGACGGTGCTGAAGCGGGGTTTAACCCGACCCAAAGGAAACGGCAGACGCTTCCATCCTCGCCGTTGTATGCCTTTGATGTTTCCGGATGACCAGTCCTCCATCGTGGTGTTCCGGTTTTTACGGCGTTCAAGAAAAGGAGAACTGTCCAGCCACTTGGGCAGCTTGCGGCGGGACAGTGCCAATCCCGCGGGATACACCATGCGGAGCATCAGGGTTTCGCGGCCTTTGACCAGTCGAAGGGCCACATCCCCGGAGAAGAGGTGATGGGTGTCGAGGACAAAGCCGGGAGGCGACTGAAAACGGGTTGAAAAGAGGTTCCAGGAGATTGGGTCTTCCTTGGATGCGATCTCTAGGGTGGGCATCACGTCCTGAATGATCATTTTCCGGATGTCAACAGGAGTCAATGAGGTCATGAGGATCTCGATCACGGTCTCGGCCGAGGCCTTGTACCCGTACCAAACGGTGCGGCTTTTGCTGTGCTTTGTCTCCAGGTCCTTCACCCAGGCACTTTGGTCGACGCCCGGGGGCGATGGAGGGCTTTTCTGCGGCAGCGCGTGAAGTTTTTTAAAGCGGTAGTCCAGCCATGCCTG
>PXDP01000311.1 GCA_003565035.1 PVC group bacterium
CCCGCAAACCTGGGACTGGACCCGTAAGCTGCCTCCCTGGAAAATCGCCCTCACCCTGCTGGCCCTTTTCGCTTCCGCCGGCTACATGACCATCCAGGCCTTCAACCCATTTATCTACTTTATTTTCTAAGACCTATTCCCCATGGCACATCCCATCCCCATTCCTGAACGAGAAGCCCAGGCCAAACGTGAAATCGGCCACACCGAGCTGCGGCCGAACGGTGCCTGGACGCTGATTGCCGGGCTGCTGATCCTCTTTCTGCTGGGAACAATCATTCAGCTCTTTCAAAAAACCGATGTGCTCCGCGATTTTACAACTCTGCATCATTCCGCCGTGCGCGCCTGGAACCGCGAAGGAGAAGACAGCCGCCTTTTCCGCGCAAACCGTGCGCTGCTCGCCGCCATGGATCAGTGGGAGGACGACCTCGAAGACGAGGCCTGGTTCCGCCCCGCCCTGCTCGACACCCTCCAACCCCTCCTCTGGCGCCTGGGCTCCGGAAACGGACAAGCCGTGCGCGGCCGCGGCGACTGGATGCTGTTTCAGCCCGACATTGATTACGTGACCGGCCCCGCGTTTGACCTTCAGCTTCCACTCGCCGCCATCCGCGATCTTTCCGAACAGCTCGCCGAACGGGGCATCACCCTGCTGGTGCTTCCCGCTCCGGTCAAGCCGCAGATCCATCCCGAAAGCCTCACCGCCCGAGACCTGCCGGCCCCCATGCGGAATCCCTCCGAAGCCCCGCTCTTCGAAGCCCTCAACGCTGAAGGCATTCCCGTGCTTGATCTTGCGCAGCATGCGGAAGCGATTCCCTACCTGAAAACCGATACCCACTGGACACCGGAGGGCATGACTTTCGCCGCCGAACTCACCGCCCGGCGTATCCGGGACCTCAACCTTCTGCCGCCCCGTGAGGCCGTAACCGCCACCTTGATCGAATCCGAGATCACCCACTTTGGCGACATCGCCGAAATGCTGTCGCTCCCGGAAGGTCAGACCCTTATCGCCCCGGAAACCATCCGGCATCAGCGGGTGGAGCAGGACGCAGCCCCCGAACGGGTGCTCCTGCTGGGAGACAGCTTCAGCAATATTTTCAGCCTCGAAGGCATGGGCTGGGGCGCCCGCGGAGGCCTGGCCGAACACCTCGGGGCCGCCCTCGGCGAACCCGTCCGCGCCCTCCGCCGGAACGATGCCGGTGCTTCCGCCACCCGCACCATGCTCGCCCAGAATCTGGCCCGGGGCATAGACCGCCTCGAAGGAATCGAGATCGTCGTCTGGCAATTCGCCGCCCGCGAACTCCGCTTCGGCGACTGGTCCCTGATCGAACTGCCCACCGCCGCCCGCGAGCGGCCCGCCCCCCCGGAACATACCGAAGACGCCCCGCTGATTGACGGATTCGACAGCTTCAGCGGCACCGCCCGCATCCAGGAGATCAGCACCTTCCCGCGTCCCGGACAGGTACCCTATGCCGATCATGTCATCACCCTGCATCTCACCCACCTGCAAAGCGACGACGGCACCGTCACCCACGGACAAACCGTCGCCCGTATCCTCAGTATGCGGAACCATACGCTCACCGAAGCCACCCGCCTCCGGCCGGGAATGAACATTTCGGTGAACCTTATTCCTTTTATGGATGTCGAAGATACGTACGGCGCTCTCAACGTAAGTGTGCTCGACAATCCCGACCTCCTCCTCGTCGAACCCTTCTGGATCGAAAGCTATCAGCCATGAAATCATCTTTACGTCTACTCACCCTTCTTTTATCACTGACACTCCATGCCGGGGAGCCCATCGCCCGGCGCGCCGGAGAACTTTTGGAGGCCCATCCGGAGGCCAGGGTCATCGCCGGAAACGACGGATGGCTTTTCCTCGCCTCCGAACTGCGGCATCTCGCCCGCGGAACCGACTGGATCAATCCCGAAACGCCCCCGGAACACGCCCATGCCGATCCCCTGCCGGCTCTGCGCCTCATGAAAGCGCAACTGGATGAACTCGGCATTCCCCTGATCATTGTTCCCGTTCCCGCCAAAGCATCTATTCAACACGGGGATCTTCCCGGCACGCCAGTGCCGCCGCCCGCCAGGCCCATGCCCTTCTCGGCACAGTTACAGGAGGAAGGCTTTCACGTTGTCGATCTCACCGCCCTGTTCTCCGAAGCCAAATTCATGACACAGGTCTATTGCAAAACCGATACCCACTGGTCCCCGCGCGGGGCCGAACTTGCAGCGGAACTCGTGGCGGAAACCATCCGCGAACTTGTCGACCTGGAGGAACTGCCCATCCTTGAAATTTCCTCAGAAGGCTTTGCGGACATCACCTTTCAGGGCGATCTGACCAGTGACGGAGATCCCCGCGAAACCCTCATGGCCCGACGGGTCACGCGTAACGACGGTGAAGCCCTTGTCCAGGAAAGCAGTCCGATTCTGTTGTTAGGCGACAGCCACACCCTGGTGTTCAGCGAAGGCGGGGAAATGCATGCCCGGGACAGTGGTTTTCTGGAACACCTGGCGTTAAACCTTCAACTCCCCATCGACCGAATGGCCAACAAAGGCTCCGCCTCCACCCCGCCCCGGATGAGCCTTTTCCGCAAAGCCGCCCGCGATATGAACTGGCTTGAAAACAAACGCGCGGTCATCTATCTATTCACCGCACGCGAACTCACCGAAAGTCTCAACGGCTGGCGCGAACTCCCAATCGCCCCCCAATTTAGGTAAATAAATGGAATACACCCCTGAACATCTCCCGCCTCCACACCGCCGCGATGGCGATCAGGCAGAAGAGCGGGTCTACAGCTTCAACTACTCGGTCAAACAGGTCCACCCGCTGGTCGGCCTGTTAATCGGCCTGGTCGGATTGGCCCTGTTTGCGGTGATGCTGATCTTTTTCTTCTGGTTTGC
>PXDP01000216.1 GCA_003565035.1 PVC group bacterium
CCCCCATCCGCCTGCCGTTCAGCGGCGAGGATTTGCTTAACGGTGGCCAATGCGGGCGCGAGGTGACGCTGGAACCTCTCCAAGTCCGCCTGATCCGGCGATGATCTCCCGGAAAGAGAGACATTGCATGGTTTTTTGTGAATCTGTGGTGCCTTGGCGTTGACGGAGACGCTTGTCAGGGTATGTATGGGAAAGATTTATGCAATCCGATCATATTACCCTTTTGTTATTAATTGTCCTGGGGTTTACCACCCATCAGGGCCTCTCCCGCTACGGGGTGATGGCCAAGTACCGCTTCAGCAGTGAAGCCATCCGACTGCGCCGTCAATGGGTGCGCCTGGTGAGTCCGGCCTTTTTGCACGCAAACTGGGGGCATTTTGCGAGCAATGCGATCACCCTGTTTTTCTTCGGCCGCGGTCTGGAGCGTGCCTTCGGTCCGGATATGCTGCTGGGAGTCTTTTTTCTGTCGGTGATCGGCGGATCGGGACTGTGCCTGCTGCTGCACCGGAAGGAGGAGTACCAGGCCCTGGGGGCCTCGGGCGGCGCTCTGGGGGTTCTGTTTGCCTGTGTGTTTCTGATGCCGGGAATGTCGATTATGCTGTTTCCGCTGCCGATTCCGATTCCCGCCTGGTTTTATGCGATGGGCTTTCTTCTCTATACGCTCAAAGGGGTGCACAGTCCCTCCGGGGGCATCAGCCATGAAGGGCATCTGGGCGGCTTGATGTCCGGTGTGCTGGTGGCCTGGATGAGCCGTCCGGCACTGGTGCAGAGTCAGCCGGTGCTGCTGGTGACGGTGCTGGCGCTTTCGGGGGCGGGGGTCTGGTATTTTCATGCGAACCCGGGGCGGGTGCCCGGCTTCCTGCGCTGGCATGTGCGGGAAAAAGTGAACGCCTACAAGCAGAAGCGCTCGCAGGATCAGGCCCTGCATGTTGATGCGCTGCTCGACAAGGTGGCGGAGAAGGGCCTCCACAGTTTGACGGACCGGGAACGCAAGGCTCTTGAGGACGCCTCAAAACAGCGGCGGGGAGGGCGATGAGTGACCGGCAGGGCTCTTTCCGTCCGCTGGCGCGGCTGACGGTGGTGGAGATTCCGCGTCAGCCGGCGCTGTTGCTGCTGGTGACGACGCTGATTCTGTTCATAGGGTGTCTGCCGTTTCTGATTACCCACAATCTGGGCGAACCCGGCAAGCTGGTGCGCGACAGTGCCATGGCGGTGATGTTTTTGGGGTCCCTGCTGCTGTCGGCCACGGCGGCCTGCGGGGCGGTGAGCCGGGAAATCCGCCGGGGCACGGCGGGAGCGATTCTGAGCAAACCCATCAGCCGGACGCGGTTTCTGGCCGCGAAATACGCGGGCGTGTCGGTGATTATGCTGGTGTTTGCGGGCATGTGCACGCTGGCGATTCTGCTGGCGGACCGGGCGGCGGCCCGGCAGTTTCAGATCGGCTGGGCCTTTCTGCTGCCGCTCTATGGTGCGGTGCTGGGGGCCTATCTGCTGGCGGGACTGATCAATTTCCGCACCCGCCGTCCTTTTGCCTCGACCGCGTTCTGGTGCATGGCGGTCCTGCTGCTGCTGGCGTTTTTGTGGACGCTGACACTGGACGGCGGAGCAGAGGCGGGGGTGATTGATCACGGGGACCACACGCATGTGGATCCGATGGCGGGGGAGGCGGTGCCGGTGCGCTGGGCGCTGCTGCCCGCCTGTCTGCTGTTGACCTTTGCGGCCCTGATGCTGCAGGCATTGGCGCTGTTCTGCGCCCTCCGGCTGGCGGTGGTGCCCACACTGTCGATTTGCGGCGGCGCCTTTCTGCTCGGGCTGATGTCGGATTATTTACTGGCCGCCCGCGCAGAGACAGCGCTTTGGGCGCGGGGGCTGTATATTCTTTTGCCAAACTGGCAGCATTTCTGGATGGCCGACGCCCTGACCGGCGGCGGTCAGGTGCCCTGGCACTATGTCGGCCACGCGGCCCTGTATGCCGGGGCCTGGGCGCTGGGAATTCTGCTGCTGGCCCTGGCATCGTTTGAACGCATGGAGGTACGCTGATGACATCCGAAGAATCTGTGATTCATATTGACGGACTGACCAAAATTTTCCGCGATTTCTGGCGGCGCCCCCGAGCACGGGCGGTGGACGGGATCTCCCTGGACGTGAGGCCCGGGGAGGTCTTCGGGCTGCTGGGGCCGAACGGGTCCGGCAAAAGCACGACCATCAAGGTTCTGCTGGGTCTGCTCCACGCCGATGCCGGCGAGGTGAAGGTGCTGGGGCGTCCGCCCCGCGATGTGAACGTCAAAAAACGGGTCGGCTATCTGCCGGAGGAATCGTATCTCTATCCCTACCTCGACGCGCGGGAGACCCTGCGCTTTTATGCGGCCCTGTTCGGTTTGGCGGGCGCGGAGCGGGAGCGGCGGATCGACGAACTGCTCGATATGGTGGGGCTGGCGCACACCGGCCGCCGCCGGGTGGGGGAATTTTCCAAAGGCATGGCCCGCCGCATCGGTCTGGCCCAGGCTTTGATCAACGATCCGGATTTGGTGATTCTCGACGAACCCACCTCCGGCCTGGATCCGCTGGGCACCCGTCAGGTGAAAGACATCGTGGTGGCTCTGGCGGAGCGCGGCAAAACCGTCCTGCTTTCATCGCATTTGCTTGCGGATGTGGAGGATGTCTGCGACCGGGTGTCGATTCTCTACGGCGGCAAGGTCCGCGCCGCCGGCCCGATCCGGGATCTCCTGCAGGTTGCGGGGCATTTGCAGATCCGTCTGGGCGAACTGGATGACAGCAAACGCGGGGAACTGCTCGATGCCCTGGAACGGGTGCTGGGGCAGCGTCCCGATCTCGAGCCCACCCGCCGCGATCTGGAAACCTTTTTCCTGGAGGTTGTCGCCCAGGCCCGCCGC
>PXDP01000004.1 GCA_003565035.1 PVC group bacterium
CACATCGCACCGAAGATCCCGAGCCTGAATCCCGGAAGGCAACGCATGAGGCGAACAGGAAGTCAGCGATTCCGCATCCGCCCCGCCAATCAGGCGATTGGCGCTCAGGTTCTTCAGCACCGCCTCCGCAATCTCAACCCCGCGGGCCAGCCCCCCGTCCTGCCGCAGCAGTCGTTCCCGCGCCGCATCCCCCACGTCCGCCGTCGGCCCGGTTACCCACAGAGATCCGTTCATTGCCGACGATCCGTCCGCTCCGTCACCCGTCATCACTTCCCCCGTCAGAGCAAACACCCCATCCGCCGAAAACGTCTGTCCCCGCCGGAAGGCCTGCATTCGTACCGACTGCTCCATCCCCATCCACGCCCCCCAGGAACCATCCTTCAGCGTGCAGGGCACATGACAGGCCCACAGCGTGTGCGTCGCCTCCCGGTCCCCCTGACCAAACACCACCTCGCCCTCTTTCTCCCAGCGGCCCTTCCCGCCAGCCTTACCGTCAGCCTTACCGCCCAGCACCCTCCGCACCGCATCGATCTCCGCCTGGGGGGCCGACATCGGCACCCCCGCCAAACGCGCCAGCTCCGCCCGCAGGGTGCCGTCCACCACCGCATCACAGGCCATCCAGTGCCGACCCGAACGGTTGCACAGCGTCACCCCCCGAACCCGGCCGCTTTCATCCGCAAACACCTCACCCGGTGCCGTGCCCAGCATCACCGGAATGTCCGCCTCCACCATCACCACGTCCAGCGTCTGCTTCACCAGCATTGGCCGCAGCACCCCGCCCGCGCGGGATGCCTCCCCGAACAAACGCTCCGCCAACGGATCACTCAAATCCAGATCTGACGGCAAGGCCAGTCGAAGACTGTCACACACATCCTCCCCCAGATACGTCCGGTGGGTAAACAACACCACATCCTTTCCCTGCTCTTTCAGCCACAGGGCTGCACGAATTGCCGACAAAGTACCGCCATAAATCAGAATTTCAGTTTTCATGTCTCCTATCCTACCCCGACGCCCTCCGCTTCACCAGAAGCAAGACTTGCAAAAGTTTATAAATAACTTACAAATTTTGCTCATGACATCCTCAAACATCCATCATCCCCTAAACCCCTACACCTGTCAGGCGCGCCTCGTCTGGGCCAACGAGCGCGAGGTCGAACCCGAACATCTGCACGCCCGCACCGGAGACGAACCCATTCAAACCGCCTGGTATCTGCTCGAAGGCCGACTCACCCTGCGCGACCGTCACACCACACAAACCGTGCTTCCCGGCCACTGGATCTTCCCCTCCTCCAGCCCCGAAACCCAAATTTTCACCCCCGGCTCCCGCATTCTTTCCCTCCGCTATCAACTCCGCCACCGCCTGGGAACCAATCTCCTCGCCCACCAAACCGCACATATCTTCAAGGGAGCCGACACTCCGGCCCTCGAAACCGCCGCCCGGACCCTCATTCACCGCCTGCACCCCTGGCGCTCCACTCAGACGCTCCTCATCGGTCGCGAACGCATCCCCTTGTCCGAGAATTTCGCCATCGAATCCGCCTTTTACGCCTGGCTTGCCGAAAGCCTCGCCCTCCTCCTCAACGCCGGCGAACCCCTGCATGTTCCCGGCGAAAACGACCCCCGAATTGCCCGGGCGGTCGAAGAAATCCTCACCCACCCCATGCAAAGCCCCTTCTCCGAAGCCGAACTCGCACGAACCTGCGGCCTGGCGGTCAGTCATCTCAACCGACTCTACAAAGCCGCCCGCAACCGGACCCCCTACCAGGAATACGAAGAGCGCCGGCTCTATCTTGTCCGGCACGCGCTGAGCGAAACCCGTCTTCCGGCCAAAGAAATCGCCTACGAACTCGGCTTCAGCAGTCCCGCCCACTTCAGCAACTGGGTCCGCCGTAAAACCGGCAGATCCCCCCGGACGCTGCGTCAGGCTGCCGGCGCGGAAACGTAACTCAGGTTTTTTCAGCCGTGCCGACATTGGCGTGGAAGTCTTTGCCCTCTTGAGTGGCATGGACGTATCCGGCGCGAATGGTGAAATCTCCAAAGCGTTCGCCATCCTTCCGCTCTTTGGCATAACGCTCGAGAATGGGTTTCAGCTCCGCGAGAATCTGGGCTTCGTCGATGTTCTCCCGGTAGAGCTTGTTCAAACGCTCCCCGGCGAATCCAGCCCCCAGGTAGAGGTTGTATTTTCCGGGACCTTTGCCGACAAAGCCGATTTCGCCGAGATAGGGCCGGCCGCAGCCATTGGGACAGCCGGTCATGCGGATGACAATTTCGTCGTCGCGCAAGCCCACGCTCTCGGACAGTTCCTCAATTTTGCTGATCATCGTGGGCAGATAGCGCTCCGCCTCCGCCATCGCCAGACCGCAGGTGGGCAGTGCCACACAGGCAATCGAATTCCGCCGCAGGCCGCTGAGTCCGGCATATTCGCCAACCTTGTGCGCCTTGAGAATTTCATCCACCACCTTCTTTTTGGCCGGGGTGACGTTGCCGATCATGAGATTCTGGTTGCCGGTGAGCCGGAAATCGGCGTTGCCGCAGTTTTCCGCCACTTCGCGCAGGGCCGTCATCATCGGATGCCCTTTGGTGTCTTTCACCCGGCCGCCTTCGATGAACAGCGTGAGGAACCATTTGCCGTTGGTGCCTTTGAGCCAGCCATAGGTGTCCCCGTTGCGCTCGAAGGTGTACGGGACCGTCTTTTTCAGTGTGTAGCCGCAGCGCTTTGCCAGCTCTTCGGTGAACCATTCCAGTCCGTAA
This sequence comes from PVC group bacterium, assembly GCA_003565035.1. Classification (GTDB taxonomy): domain Bacteria; phylum Verrucomicrobiota; class Kiritimatiellia; order SS1-B-03-39; family UBA6053; genus PXAS01. The sequence goes on from PXDP01000004.1 coordinate 2,752, forward strand.
TCATCGATCGTGTATTTGAAGCGGGCGTGTTTCCGGTTGGTGCGGCATCCGTAATCCCGCTGAATGGTCATGATCTTTTCACACACATCCACCGCATTTTTGGCATCCACGTATCCGATAACCGAGGCCAGCCGCGGGTAGGTTTCCGGCTCGCCGTGGGTCATGCCCATGCCGCCGCCCACCGCCACGTTGAAGCCGGCAAGCTTGCCGTTCTTTTCGATGGCGATCAACCCAATGTCATTGGCGTGGATATCCACATCGTTGTACGGCGGAATCGCCACCGCAATTTTAAATTTCCGGGGCAGATAGCGGTGGGTGTAGAGCGGTTCAACATCCTCCTTCACCTTCGGGGTCGCTTCGGTCTTTTCCCCGTTCATCCAAATTTCGTAGTAGGCACTGGTGTTGGGGGTTAAATGATCGCTGATCGCGCAACTAATTTTGTACACGTCTTCATGCACCTGACTCTGGTACGGGTTCGGATTGCACATCACGTTGCGGTTCACATCGCCGCAGGCGGCAATTGAATCCAGCGAAGATTCAATGATTTCCCGCATGGTCTGCCGCAAATTGGGCTTGAGCACCCCATGAAACTGAAACGCCTGACGGGTGGTGAGCTTGATGGTGCCGTTGGCCAGGGTGTTGGCGATCCGGTCCATTTCCAGATACTGTTTCGCACTGCAGATCCCGCCGGGAACCCGGACGCGGATCATGAAAGAATACAGCGGCTCCAGCTTGGATTTACGGCGCTCGTTGCGCAGCTCCCGGTCATCCTGCATGTAGGTGCCGTGAAATTTCGTGAGCTGGGTATCGTCGTCGCAGACCGCACCGGTGAGCGGATCGTTCAGCCCCTCCTCAATGCTGCCGCGCAAAAAACGGCTGGCCTCTTTGATGTGCTCAACGTGCACATGATCTTCAGGAACGGGCTTGGTGATGTCGAGTATTGGTTTTGGCATGGCAAACTGGTGGGGCTAAGAGGTTATAGGTCAGAGGTCAGAGGTCGGAGGGTAGTGGTCAGGGGGCACATTTTTGTGTATAAAGTTTTATTTGGAATTTTTATTACTTTTAATCCTACTCCTAATCTTCATCGGCTTTTTCCAGGAAGATTACGATTACGATTACGATTACGATTACGATTACGGTTTAAACGGATATTCCTTTATTTTCAGTGATTTTCTGACCTCTACCCTCTGTTCTCTACCCTCTCTTAATACACATCCCGCTGGTAGCGGCGGTCCTTCTGGAGCTGTTTCACATAGGCATCGGCATCTTCGGCGGAAAGGCCGCCCTGACTGCGGGCGATATCAATCAGTGCCTGATGCACGTCGTGGGCCATACGGCTTTCGTCGCCGCACACGTAAAAATGCGCCCCGTCCTGCAGCCAGGCCCAGAGATCCGCCGCTTTTTCCATCATGCGGTGCTGCACATACAGCTTCTGCGCCTGATCCCGGCTGAACGCCACATCCATACGCGTCAGCGTGCCGTCTTTGAGCCACTGCTGCCATTCGGTCTGATACAAAAAGTCGGTGGTGAAATGCTGATCGCCAAAGAACAGCCAGTTTTTGCCGCCCCCTTGCAGTTCCCGCTCCTCCACAAAGGCGCGGAACGGCGCAATGCCAGTTCCCGGCCCCACCATGATCACCGGGGTATCCACCCCGCCCGGCAGTTTAAAGTTCTTGTTCCGGTCCACATACACCGGCATCGTGCCGTCCACCTCAACCCGGTCCGCCAGGAAGGTGGAGCACACCCCTTTGCGCTGACGTCCATGCGCCTCGTACCGGGTCACCCCCACGCACAGATGCACCTCGTCCGGATGCGCGTTCAGGCTTGAGGCGATCGAATACAGGCGCGGCGGCAGTTTGCGCAGCAGGTCCAGAAACTCCTGCACCGGAAGCCCTTTCACCGGCCAGGTCTGCAGGACATCCACAATTTCCCGGCCGTACAGCCAGGCGTTCAGCTTGTCCGTGTCCGCGAGCAGCGCACTCAGCTCTTTGCTTTCGGCCAGCTCCGCATATCCGCGCAAAAACGGACGGGTGATGGTGGTGATCTCAAAGGTGTTCCGCATCGCGTCCCGCAGAGATTCTTTGCCTTTGGGTCCGCTGATTTCCGCGCCCGCATCCGCCCCCAGCAGACCGATCAGCTCCTCGACCACCGCATCGTCATTGCTTGGCACCACCCCCAGGGCATCGCCCGGTTCGTATACCAGACCGCTGCCTTCGAGCAGCAGTTCCAGATGCAGCGTTTCTTTTGCGGACCCGCGGCCATTCAGATTGACCCGCTCCAGCAGAACCGAGGGGAAAGGATTCTTTTTATCAAAAGCACTTGCGGCGGCCGGAACCGCGCCCGCGACCGGAACCGCAAGGGCCGAAACCGCAACGGCCGGTGCCGGAACAGCCGCGCGATCCGCGGAGATCTTCTTCACCAGGGCCGCGACCCAGGCCTCCGCCTGGTCGTCATAATCCACATCGCAGTCCACCCGGTCCAGCAGCCGCGTGCCGCCGAGTTCCCCCAGCCGTTCGTCAAAATCCCGGCCGGTTTTGCAAAAGTGCTCATAGCTGGTGTCGCCCAGGGCCAACACCGCAAAGCCGACACCCTCAAGCTTCGGCGCCCGTTTGCCAAAGAGAAACGCGTGCAGATCCATGGCCGTATCCGGCGGATCGCCCTCTCCGTGGGTGCTGACCACCACGCAAAGGGTTTTTTCCTGTTTCAACTGCTGGGTTTTGTAGCTCCCCATGTCTTTCAGCTCAGCGGGAACCCCCACTTCGCCCAGCGCGGCGGCCAGTTTTCCGGCAATGCCCTCGCTGTTACCTGTCTGCGAGCCATACAAAACCGTGACCGGCGTGGAATCACTGCTGCTCACCGCCGCGGCCGAAATCCCCCCGACCGCCGGCGCGGGAAAGGCCCCGCCAGCCGCCAATTGGTTCAGCGCCGCCACATACCCGCAGAGCCAGGCACCCTGCTCGGGCGTCAAGGTCGGCAAAACATCATTCAATCGCTGGATCTGCTCAGGCAACAAAGGACCGGAGCCGGGCTGGATAGGTGGTATGTGCATACAGGTTTAATCCCTATTAAGTTGATAGACTTTGTAGTCTATACGTGAATCGCTTTAAAAGTCAATGCGGTCAGACCGGAAAAAACGTCCCCATTCGCAGGAATGGGGACGCAGCGATGAGACGGCTCAGCCTTGAGCCAGAATTGACGGATCATAATCCGCCGGGGGTTCATATCCCAGCAGACGGATGCAGGTGGCGGCCAGACTGCTGATCCCCAGACCGGTGCGGTCGGTCAGTTTGATTTCCGCCGTACCGGCCGGATCATAGACGAACACCGGCACCGGATTGAGGGTGTGGGAGGTTTTGGATTTCGCCACCCCGTCTTTATCCAGCTTGATTCCGCCGTCTTTGTTGTGCTCGTACATTTCGTCGGCGTTGCCGTGGTCGGCGGTCACCACCAGAATCGATCCGGTTTTGCGCGCCATTTTCATCAGCCGGCCAATGCAGAGATCGGTGGCCTCCACCGAAATCTTCACCGCCTGAATGTCCCCGGTGTGCCCCACCATGTCGCCATTGGGATAATTGATGCGGATAAAGTCATGCTTTTTTTCCGCCATGGAATTGAGCACCACATCGGTAATCTCCGCGCACTTCATCCAGGGACGCTCGGAAAAGCTGACATTGTCGCCCTGAATTTCGATGTATTCCTCCAGGCTTTCGTCAAATTTTCCGGTCCGGTTGCCATTGAAGAAATAGGTGACGTGCCCGTATTTCTGGGTTTCACTGATGGCAAGCTGACGCAGGCCGGTGGCGGCCAGGTATTGGCCCATGGGCTTGTCGATCACCGGAGGGCTGACCAGAAACTTGCGGGGAACTTTCACATCCGCATCGTACTGCATCATCCCGGCAAAGAGCACATCCGGCACCCGGCCGCGGTCGATTTTGTCGAAATCCGGTCCGCCGTCGAAGCATTTGCTGATCTCCATGGCCCGGTCGCCGCGGAAGTTGAAGAGAATCACCGCATCGCCGTCCTCAATTTTCCCAATCGGCTCCCCGTCGCGGTGAATCACAAACTCGCGCAGATCCTGATCGATCACGCCCGGGTCCTCTGCCCGCAGGGTGGAGATCGCCTCCAGCGCGGAGGCAAATGCGCGGCCTTTGCCGTGCACATGGCAGTCCCAGCCCCGCTGCACCATCGGCCAGTCCGCTTCGTAGCGGTCCATCGTAATGTAGAGACGTCCGCCGCCGGAGGCAATCGCGTAATCCACGCCCTGCCCGTTCAACCCGGACATCACCGACTCAATCCGTTCCACGTACTGATCCGCAGAGGTGGGGTCCACATCGCGGCCGTCCAGCAGCGCATGCACCCGGGCGGTTTTCACCCCCTCTTTTTGCGCCTGTTTGAGCATCGATTCCAAATGACGGATGTGGGTATGCACATTGCCGTCGGACAGCAGACCCATGAAATGCAGCTTGCTGCCCTTGCTTTTCACCTGGCCGACAAATTCTTTCCAGGTGTCGCCCTCGTACATGGAGCCGTCCTCCACCGCGATATTCACCAGCTTGGCGCCCTGCGCAAACACGCGGCCGGCGCCGATGGCATTGTGACCGACTTCGCTGTTGCCCATGTCATCCTCGGCCGGCATTCCCACAGCCGAGCCATGAGCCTTGAGCTGAGTGTAGGGCGCATTGGCTTTGAGCCAGTCCAGATGAGGCGTGCAGGCCTGTGAGACCACATCGGATTCATCGCCGGGGCCGACCCCCACCCCGTCCATAATGGCGAGGATCACCGGACCGGCGGGTTTCTTGGCGTTCGGAAGAGCAGAGAGTTTCAAGGACATAGAGCCACCGTTTCTGAGAGAGATTTTAGGAAATGTTATCGGAGAGAAAAAGGATTTTGACCACCCGCGCCCGGCGCGCCGCCCATGCCGCCGCCAAGCCCGCCGCCCATTCCGCCGCCCATTCCACCGCCCATGGCCTGTCCGGGGGTGACAATCTGGCTGGCCGCCTCGCGCTGATATGCTTTGGCCCGTTCGATCATGTCCTCCACCGCCGCCTGGGTGGCTTCCCCGAACTTGGCCACCGCTTCGGCCAGAGTTTCCGCCTCAATCGGCCCCTCCACCGGCAGCGGACCGCCGCCGGTCATCACCTGGGTCTGCGCATAATACTCGGTTTTGCGCATGGGATCGTCGGCACCGGCCTCGGTCACCGGGACCAGAACCCGGATGGAGCCCACCGCGCGGTCGGTGTAGACTTCTTCGCGCCAGAGATTCTGGCCGTCGAGTTGAATATCGTCGAGTGCTTTGCTTGGATCAGACATAGGGAACTTTCAATAACAGGGTGACAAATAGGAAAAAGACGGGGTTTCTATAACGAAATGCCTTTGAATGTCAAAGAAACAGGGACAGAAAGAGAACTTGCGAAACCGCCTGAATCCGTTATGGAATGGTCAGCCACTTTTATTTGTTCATCAACCCAGGATAAACCCGTGAATTTAGAAGATCCAGAACCGCAGGAACCCGAAACCCCGAAAAAAGCCGCCTCCAAGCATGAGGCGAAGTCGGAAAAGAAGGCCGAAAAGAAGGCCGCCGAAGCTCAGGTTCCGCTTGAACCCGCCAAAGCGGAGCCTCCCGAGACCTCGGAAGCCGAGGTATCCGAAGACGTGGAAGTCACGCTGGAAGACAACGCCTTGGACCTCAATCCATGTCCGGTCCAGCCGGTGGATGCGCCCAAATACAATCTTTGGGAAAAGATGAGCCCCGCCGCACGGCGGAAAAAGCAGATCACCACCATGGAATCCGGGTCCCGCGAGGTGCTGGCCCTGGTTCGGTCGCTCCGCGAAAACATGGACCAGCAGGTTCTCGCCCAGAAATCGCTGCTCAAACACGTGCCCGAGGCCGCCGAAAGTGTGCGCAAACTCGCCGAATACACCGGACAGCACACCGAACTGCTCCGTCTCATGCACGAGCAGCTCGAATCCAGCCAGGAAAATTCCCGGAACATGTCCGAAACGGTGTCCCGCTTCAACGACACCATGGTTTCCATGGATAAAACCACCCAGCTTCTGCTCGAACGCGCCCAGCGCTCCGAAGAGCGCCTTTACAAAATGCTCCGCCGCTCCCAGCGTCGGTTGGCCCTGCTGATGATCCTCATCCTGCTTCTGCTCGGCGGCGGATTCTTTGGCATCCACTACGCGCTCTATCCCGAAAAAACCGAATCCTGGCTCAGCGAACGCGGTATCCAAACCCGCGAACAGCAGGCCGTACCGGTCATCGCCACCGAGCCAAATGAGCAGGCAGATTTGAGTGATCTGACGGATCAGACGGATCAGACGGATCTGACGGATCTGACGGATCCGACAGATCCGACGGATGCTGAGCCTGAGCCCTTGCCGGAACCAGAGCCCTTGCCGGAACCAGAGCCCTTGCCTGAGCCGTTGCCGGAACCGGAGCCCCTGCCCGAGCCGGAACCTGAGCCCGAGCCCGAACCGTTACCCGAAACCTCTGACGAATCGGACCTCCAACCTACCCCCGAGGAAACCCCATGAGTTTGTTCATCATCGTTCTCGGCGTTTTGCTTCTTTGTGTTCTCGGCATGTCCGTGGGGGTCATCATGGGCCGCAAGCCGATCAAGCACTGTGGCGCAGTGGTGGATGCCAACGGCAACAAGACCGAATGTTCGCTCTGCGGCAACATGAGCTGCAAGAAGAACAAGCAGAGCAAAACAGACGCTTAACCGCCCCAAAGCCGCTGGCGGCGTGAACGCCAGTCCCGCTGGGTCTCGCCGCTTCCGCAGGCGATCCGCACCAGCAGTCCCACCATGGTCAGCATAAAGACAATGCTGGATCCCCCATGGCTCACAAAGGGGAGAGGCAGTCCTTTGGTCGGCGCACTCCCCGTCACCACCGCAATATTGATCAAGGCCTGCAGGCTGATCATCAGGGTGATTCCGTACCCCATCAGTCGCGCGAAGGGGTCCCGGCAGCGAATGGCGATCGTCATTCCGCAGCCGAAAAACACCGTGAACAGCCCCAGGACCGCCAGCGAGCCAATGACACCGGTTTCCTCTGCGATAATCGCATAAATAAAATCGGTATGGGCCTCCGGCAGATACGAGAACTTTTGCAGACTCTGTCCAATACCTCGTCCGGTGGCCCCGCCCTCCATAAAGGCATGCAGTGAATTGATGAGCTGATACGCCTCGTTGTCCTGATATTTTTCCGGCTCCAGAAACGAGGTCACCCGGCTGATTCGCACCGGGTCATGCCAGACCAGAACCCCCAGCAGCAAAAACCCCGAGAAGAGTGTGCCCAACAGGTAGATCACCCGGGTGCCGGCCAGAAACAGGATAAACAGGCCCGTCGCCCCGATCAGGGCCGTGGTGCCGAAATCCGGACCAATCAGCACCAACACACACAACGCCCCCAGGCCGCACATCGGAATCAGGAATCCCCGCACCGCCTCCCCGGCATTCCGGCGATGATGACTCATCCAGGCGGCCAGCCAGACCACCGCCGTCAGCTTCGCCATTTCCGAGGGCTGAAAACTCACCGGCCCGAACACCAGCCAGCGGTGGGCACCGTTAATCCGGGGCCCCACCAGCCGGGCCATCAGCAAAAGAATCACCGTGGAGATGAACAGCACCGGCAAAACCGTCCGCCAGAACCGCAGCGGCAGCCGGGCCGCCACCACGGCCCCGACGGTGCCCACCACGGTGAACACCACCTGACGGGAAAAGTAGTGAAACGGACGGGTCTGCCCCACCCCGATGCTCAGCAGGGTCACCAAACCGGCGGCCGTGAGCAGCACCACCGCCCCCACCAAAAGCGAAGCGGCACCGAAAGAGGACACCTCCTCTTCGATGCCGCCAACCTCACTCCGTGGATCAAAGGTTTTGCTCCACATGATGTCGGTCTTACCAGGTCGTGGGCGGAATCCGCAGGGTCTGTCCGGTTTGCACCTCGGCATTCGGGCCCAGGTTGTTTTCGCGGCGGAGGGCCTCCACCGGAATCCAGTAAGACTGGGAAATACTTTCCAGCGTATCCCCTTCTTCGACCTGAATCGTAAACGCCCGGTCATCTGCGGGCGGGGCCTCTTCGGCCGGTTCCGCTTCTGCGGGGGCCGCGGGGGCAGGTTCACGTGAAGGGGCGGGACTCCGGTCCGGTGTGGACGGGGCCGCAGGAGTGCGCGCGGGGGTCCGTTCCGTTTGTGCGGGGGTGGACGGGCTCGCGGCCGGCCGCGCCGTGCCGCCGGATGCGCCGGCGGGCAGGGTCAGCCGCTGGCCAACCCGGATCGTGTCCGAGCTCAGATTGTTCACCGATTTCAAATCGCGCACCGTGGTATTATGACGGCGGGCAATCACCGTGAGGTTGTCACCGGACTGCACCACATAGCTGCCGCTGCCGGCCACCGCTTCGGCGCGGGGCGCGGAAGGCGCGGCGGACGGGGCCGGTGCCTGGGGCGGAGACCCCGCACCGGGAATCAAAATCACCTGACCGACCCGGATCGTGTTCGGGTCCGCGATGCGGTTGTAATCCGCCAATTGACGCCAGGGCAGGTTGTGCCGGGCGGCAATGCCGGACAGGCTCTCACCCCGGCGCACCGTGTGCGGCAAACCTTCACGGGGGGTCGGAGGGGTTGCGGGCTGAGCCGGCGCGGGCAGCGGTTCGGCAACAATCGGGGCCGGGGCGGCGATCACCGGAACCGGACGTGCCGGTGCCGGAGCGGGTTGCGAAGGACGGATCGTCTCTTCATAACTGACCGGCATCTCACGGCGGGGCGGCGGTCCGGGCTGACGGGTCGGACGCTCCCGCTGCATCGTGGCGCAGCCGGAAAAAATCAGAGCCGAGGCTCCCAGACAAAAGGTAAGGGGTTTGAAGGATGTTTGGATCATGGCTTCTCCTGTTCAGGCGGTTTGGAATCAGATGTTTGAATTAAAGACGGTTGTATCAGATGTCGGAAGTGTTGTCCACGCTCCATGTAGGAAGAATACTGGTCGAAACTGGCACATCCCGGGGAAAATAACAAGGGTTCTCCTGATTTTCGACGCAAAAAAACCGCGTCGACCGCCTCCGCCAGGGTCCGGTACACGCCGCAGTGCTCCGAATGCCCCTGCCAACAGGCCGCAAAGGCTTCGGCAGAAGCCCCAAAAAGATACATCGACACCGGACTGGCGTTTAAAACATCCAAAAGAATTTCCGGCGAATCGCCCTTGTGCACCCCGCCAGCAATCACGTGCATCGGCCCGGCAACCGCCGCCATGGCCGCGCGGGTCGCCGATAAACAGGTGCTTTTGCTGTCATTGATGATCAGCCCCCCGCGTGCGTGCGCCAGCACCTCCATCCGGTGCGGCGGTAAGCGAAAGTCCTCCAGCACTTTCCTCACCGTGCTTTCCTCCAGTTCCACCTCCGCCAATCCTGTCATCAAGGCCGCCAAATTGTCGCGGTACGCGGGCAGATCAAAGGCGGTTCCCACTGTCTTCGGAATCCGGCGGGGATCCGGCCGCCTTGTCCGCGCCCCGGTGTTGACCGGAACCGGATAGTTCTCCGGAATTACCGCAAGATCCGCCCCGGTCTGATATGCGAGCATCCGGGCCTTGGCCTCCGCATATGCAGTCATCGTTCCGTGACGGTCCAGATGATTGGCCACCAAATTCAAAATCACCCCGATATCCGGACGAAAGCTCTGAAAAATCTCGGTCTGAAAAGAACTCAGCTCGATCACATGCCAGTCCGCGCTCCCCGGGTCCAGGGCCACCTCGCAAACCGGGACCCCGATATTGCCCGAAAGCGTGACCGTCTGTCCGTGCGCCCGCAGAAGATCCGCCGCCAGCATGGCCATGGTCGTTTTCCCAAGAGAGCCGGTAATCGCCAGAATGCGCCCCTTCAAGGCCGCTGCCCCCAGTTCCGCTTCCGCCTCCACCCGGCTCCCGTTCGCCCGCGCCCGCACCAGCCAGGGATGATCCACCGCAAATCCGGGACTCACCACAATCCATTCATCCCCCTCCAGGGGTCCCAGGGCGTCCCAGGCAAA
>PXDP01000273.1 GCA_003565035.1 PVC group bacterium
CCCGCTTCTGAGCAATCTTCTCCACACAAGGCCACAAAGGCCCCGGAATCTTCGATGACTTCGGAACAATCATGCTTACCTCCTATCCCAACAATCACCATTTTCAAGCCAAATTTTCTTTACAATACCTGTTATTTTAAGAAGCAAGTTCGAGCGGGTTCGGGCCGACCACCAGACAATCAGTAGGATCCAAAAAGGCAGATCAGCTTGATCCCCGCCACGGGCGTTATGTCGAAATCATGCTCCCGTTCAAAATCCGCTCCGGTTTCCAGTTCGACAAAGAGCCAGTCCCGTCCCGCCCGTCGGCGGTAGGTCACCCGCCCGAAATACAGATCACTTTCGAGCTGGGGTCGGGTGTATCCAAGAATACCGGCTCGGAATGAGAGCATGCGGTGCTCGCTGAGCTCTGTCCACCACATCACGGTCTGCGCCAAATCCACCCCCTGGCTTTCCTCGGACCAGATTACCGAGGAGGACAGCCGAAACGTGTGCACATCCCGAACTGGCCGGGTAAACTGCAATTGGCTTCTCTCGCCGAAGCCGGTGTCCATATCCCAAAAAAAGCGCTGACCGAACTCCGCATGCCATGCGCCCAGATCACTGAAAAAGCGGGCATCGGTTCTCAGGCGCGGGGTGGGCATGGGACGGAACCGCAGTCCCCCGGAAACAGAAATCCTCCGGGATACCCGATCGGAAATCTGATACATCAGGCCGGCGGTGGCATCCTGCCGTTGCTCGCTGCGGCTGGTCGAACGGAACCGTTCCGTGAAGAGTTCATCCACAAGTTCCTGATCACGGTCCTGACTGTCCAGAAAAAATCGAAAACGATCCGAAAGTCCTCTCAGGCGCAACCGCGCGGAAAACCTCACGTCCGCACGAAAGTCCTCCCGTGAGCTCCAATCCAGACGGGGACTGATCTCGATGTAGGAGCCCATAGCATGATAGGCGGAATCAAGGTCCCCGTAGAAGTGGCGCATCACATCCGTCTCCCGCTCATCCTCATCGAGCACCGCATCCGCAAGCCACTCGTTCAAGCGAACCGCCTGACGCATCACAAAGTGGCTCAACCCGCGGTGCTGCTCATCGGTGAAGGTCTCCTCTGTCCCCGCTTCTCCAGGATGCGCCCGTGCGGAAACCATGAGCAGGAAACAGGCCGCGCACCGGGAAATTTTCACCGGGCCTCATCCCCGATTTGGCTGAAGCGGGTAACAGCATTCAGCCGGGAACGATACCGTTCCAGTCCCTGCAGGATGGCGGCAAGCTCCGCCTCGCTGTATTCCCGATCCGGGTCGGTGGCCAGGAACAGATACCAGCCCCCACCGGGGGTGCCAACCTCATAGGCATTAATCCGCCGCCGCTGCTCCTCCTGAACCCTCAGATAGGTTTCCGCCGACTCGGTGTCGGGGAAAAAATACGCTTTCTTGAGCAGCAAGACCTCATCCCCGATACCATAGACCCCCAGCACCCCTCCAAAAGCGCCGATTTGCACCTGAAGCTTTCGGTCCGCTTCCCGGGAAACAAAGGCGGGATTCCGATGCAATCCCATTGGGGATAGAAGCGTCTCATCTGTCAATAACGCATATCCCTCCGGCAGTTCCTCCGGCCGAATCGTCAACGTCTCCAGTACCCGTTCGGGCAGGAGATTGAGATCCACAGCGGGCTCGGCCCTCATGCGCAGCCCAACGCGGAACAGGACCGCTCCGGTCAGGCACAAAAGACCAAAGCCTAAGAATAAGAGAACGCGATTTTTCATTAGGGCAGTTGATCCAGCAGACGGTTCCAGGCGCTTTCGAGCTGTCTGACAGAGCTGTTGTAGTTGCTGGACATCTCTTTGGTGAAGGTGTCCACGCGTTTTTGCAGTTCAGTCCGCGAAGCCGCAATCCCGTCGGTGGTGACGTAGAGCGCCTTCAACGCCCTGGCCAGCTCCTTTTTCAACTGGTTCCGGCCCTGGCCGTAACCGAAATTCTCCACCGGCCGCAGAAAAGAGACATTCCCGGTATTGTGCACCACAGACACCAGATCCCCCTCGACAAAAAATTTACCGTCCCGGATCTCCAACTCAGCGGTCGTGGTGGCAATCACATAATTATAGCGCCGGTCCAGTTCGTGGAATCCCTCCCGATAAAACACATCATTCACGATAATCTGATCCGGCCCAAATTTAGCCAGCGACTTCAACCGCCGGACCACCTCCAGCCCCAGAGAGCGCATGCCGGAGCCCGGTCCCAGAATAAATCCGGCGTTTACCATGGGCTTATCCCGGAGCATCCGATGCAGGGTTTTACAATCTGCTTTGGAAAAGAAGTCCTCATTCACGTAATGCTCAAACCCGGGCTTCAGTTCTTCGGTCACGCCGCGGAACCGGTCCGGATGATCCTGAAAAACCGCCGTAAAATCGGTCTGGAAAATAATGTCGCCGCTGTCACAGAGCACAACCTGCTCATACGGGGTCTCCTCCAGGACCGTCGCCATGTCCCGAAAGCGCAAATTCACCACATGTCCGTTGCGCGTGCAGGGAACCACCCGGACCGCATGACCCTCCAGATAGTAGCGCTGTGCGGTGCTGAGACCGTAGTCCAGCACCACCGGATCCAAGGTCCGCAGATCCACATTCTCCTGGAGAGATTTCAACCAGTGATCGATAAGAAAATCACCATACTTGGCATCGCAGGCCGTAAAAATTGCATGGGGTTTCTTCATACCGTTAAGCATCGGACCCGGACATGGAAAAGCAAGCTCAATCCTCGCGGAGCTGTTCGCCGCTCAGGGCGCCCTGCGAGGGATCGGCGGCAATCCGTGCGGGCAGGAACGCTTTCGGATACCGGGTCACATAGGCTTCGCCAAACAGCCGCCCGTGAATGAGCGTGTTTTTGTAGACCTCCCAGTCGAACTGCCCTTTTTTACGCAGCCACAGGGTGATGCAGGAGGAACTGATGACGATAAAAATGGAATACATCACCGCCAGCCAGAGCATATCGTTCTGCACCTGCGGCTGCGGAAAGCTCATGAGAATAATCGCAAATGCCACCGGGGTATTTTGAATGCCGGTCTCCAGGCTGATGGCCCGCTGCTGAATGGGATGCGCACCGAAAAGCCGCGAGACCCAGTACCCAAAGAGAAATCCGATCAGTCCCAGCGAAATCGTTGCGGCGTACAGCGGCCAGGGCGTGCTGATCACCAGGCGGAAGTGCCGTCCCAGCGTGGTGGCGATCAGGAACAGAATCACAATCATTCCCATAAAGCCGGCCGTATCCTCCGCGACTTTGGCCCATCCCCGTGAAAAACGCCGCAAAATCATCCCCCCAAGCACCGGCACCAGCACCAGCACCAGCGAAACGACAATATCTTTAGTGGGAATAAAAAAGCTGCCTTCCTCTGCCATCTGCTCCGCAATCGCGCGGGTATAAGAGCCGGTATAAAAATTCAGCAAAACCGGGGTCATAAACAGCGCCAGAGCCGTGGAGGCGGTGGTCATGGAAATACTCAGCGCCACGTGACCGCGGGCGAAATACGCGAACATATTGGAGGTGGTGCCGCCGGGCAGACAGCCAATCATGATCAGCGCAATCGCCAGCGCCGGTTCCAGGTTCAGCAGATGTGACAGGCCCAGGGCAATCAGCGGCATAAAACCGAACTGGGACAGAAACCCGATCAGAATCATCCGCGGCCGCCGGCCCACCGCCTTAAAATCATTCAGCGTGAGACTCGCACCCATCCCGAACATGATGACCAGGATCATCACCCCCAGCAGGGCCTTGTCGATGGCGTACAGGAGTTCGATATCCGGATCGATCATGATTTCTCCACAGGATACATGCCCGCAATCACATCCGCGAAGTGCTCATGGATCACGTGCCGTTTGAGTTTAAAGAGATTGGTCACCTCCACGCCCACCTCGAAAGGCTCATCGAGCAGGCGGAAATCCTTGACCACCTCAAAGCGTCTGAACTCGGAGGCATCCGCCATTGCCGCGCGGACTTCCTCCTGCAGAATCCTCCGCACCTCCGGCAGACGGTTCAGCTCCGCCAGGGTTTCCGCCTCAATCCCTTTTTCCCGGAAGGCGGACAACTCCGGAATAATCAGAGCGCCGACAAATTTCTGATCCTGTCCCACCGCCACACACTGATCGATAAAGCGGCTGAGCTTGAGCTTCATCTCAATCGGTTCCGGCTCCACGTTCTCCCCGTTGCGCAGCACCAGGGTCGCTTTGCGGCGGCCGAGAATTTTGAGGCAGTCGTTCCAGGTCACCATGCCGATGTCCCCGGTACGGAACCATCCGTCTTCGCTGAGCACTGCCGCCGTGGTTTCGGGATCGTTGAAATAGCCTTTCATGATCTGGGGACCGCGGAGCTGAATCTCCCCGCGCCGTCCCCGGCCGCCCTCGGGTGAGGTGCTGTCGGGATAGAGGATGTCGCCGTTGTCAAAGTCCACAATCCGAACCTCCGTCTGCGGAATCATCGGCCCCACCGTGCCGCGCACCAGCTTCTCCGGGGTGCGTACCGCCACCACCGGCGTGGTTTCGGTCAGCCCGTAGCCCTCCAGCACCGGAATGCCGATCGCATTGAAAAAGCGGTCGATCTCCGGCGGCAGTGCCCCGCCCCCGGAAATGGTTCCTTTCAGTGATCCGCCCGCTTTCAGGCGCACCGATTCCAGCACCGCCGCGTTAAAAAACCCATACCAGGGCAGCAACGCAGTCCACTGAAGCGCATAGCGGCATTTACGGAGCCCCCGCCGGAGGGGTGAAACCGGCTCAAGCCTTAAATCATTATCCCGCAAATAAAACAGTGCCTCGCGGCAGTGCGTGCCCAAAAACAGGCCGATGTGAAACAGCCCCCGCCGCACCGGGTGCGCCTGCCGCACGCCATTGAGAATCCGGTGGTGCAGACTCTCCCACAGCCTCGGAGCGGAACCCATAAACGTCGGCTCCACCTGTTTGAGGTCATCGCCGAGATTCCGGGCCGAGGTGTAATAATTGCAGGCACCGTGACTGATGGCAAAGACCTCGAACATCCGCTCAAAAATATGCCAGATGGGCAGAATCGACAGGACACGGTCCGTGCAGTTCAACTGAATCGGCACGTGGTCCACCTGCGACATCATATTGGCATGGGTCAGCATAACCCCTTTGGGTTTTCCGGTGGTGCCCGAGGTGTAGATCAGCGTGAACAAATCCTCCGGCACAATCCCCTCCGCGCGGGCATCCACGTCCGTGCGTCCCGCCTCCAGGAGCTTCCGCCCCCGTTCCTCGATCTCCGCCAGACCCATCGAACCCTCCGGCAGCCCTTTCGCCTCGTCCAGAACCACCAGCATTCGCAAATCAGGCAGACGCGCCTTCAGGTTCAGACAGCGCCGGGCCATGCCCGCATTTTCCACAAAAGCCAGTTTCATACCCGAGTGGTTCACGATATGCACCAGCTCCTCCTGGGTCACATCGGTTCCGCGCGGGGAATTCACCGCCGCGGCAAGCTGAATGCCGTAATCCGCCAGCATCCACTCCACTCGATTGTCGCTGAACAGCCCCACGGGTTCACGGGCGGAAACCCCCAGATCCACAAGCCCCGCGCCAATGCACCGCCCCCGGTCGTAAAGCTCGCGGAAGGAGACCGGCACCCAAACTTTGTTCCGGCCCCGGGTGGCAAACGCAGGCAGAGATTCAAACCGCTCCGCCGCCAGGCGGTACAGTTCGGCAAGATGACGGGCATGAATTCGGGAAGATACAGACATTGTGCCTATCCATAGCAGAAGCGGGAATAGGAATAAATGATTTATTGCGGCACATGACAAGCTTCGGGAAGACGTACTGTATAACTCTGCTTGACATGTCGTATTCATTTATCAATATTGTAAACATGAAATCCTCCACTCTGTCCACACGGGTTTCAAAATCCGAAAATGATGATCTCGATTTTCTTTCCAAAGAAGCAGGCTTGGACCGTTCAAATTTGATCAAGCTGTTTTTACGCTCGGGGATTCGGCAAATGAAAATGGATCTGGCCGTAAAAGCCTACGCCGAAAATCGGGTCAGTTTATCCCGCGCAGCCGAAATGGCGGGGATCTCGCTTCAGGATTTTCTGGCCCGTATGCCACTCAACCACCTTGAACTCACATATGGCGTGAAGGAGTTTGAAGAAGATTTGCAAACCCTGGAAACCCTTTGAGTGCACCATACCTCATCTGTGATGCAGGCCCGCTCATTTTACTGGCAAAACTGGATCAATTGAACCTGATCCTGAGCGAACCGGAATTTCAGCCCATTCTTCTCCAATGTGTGGCGGATGAAATCCTGCGGGGACCGTTTCAACCCGGGGAAGAAGAGCGGCTTCGTGATTTGCTGCGGAAGATTCCAATTCAGTCCCATTCCGAAAAAATCTCGCCCGCAGGCAGTCTAAGCCAATGTGATTTGAATTCCCTTGCATGGGCCCGCTCTCATCCGGGCGCATGGCTGCTGGCGGATGACCGCCTCCTTCGTTGGGCCGCAGCCGCAGCGGAAGTTAAGGTTCTGGGTTTCCCGGGATTACTCATCCAGCAAACCCGCCGGGGCCGACTTTTCGCTGAATCCGCAAAAAAGCTTTTGGATGAAGCGGTCTCACAACATCAATACCGCATTTCAATCGAACTGTATCAAAAAATATCCGCAACGCTTTCACCGCTTTAATGAATCAGTACACTTGCCATAAATCGTAAAAAAACCGCCGCAACCCGAAGGTGCGGCGGTTTTATGAACAAGTTCAGAGCCAATGACTCCTCACTCGTCATTCGACATGAATCATTCGTCAGGCTTTGAGACTGTGGCCTTCGGCGTTGAGTTCGCGCACGGCGCGTTTGATGCGCTCTTTCATGCCTTCGGTGCCTTTTTTCAGATAGGCGCGGGGGTCATAGACCTTTTTATTGCCCATTTCGCCTTCGATACGGAGCACTCCGTCGTAGTTCTTCATCATGTGATCCGCGATCGGACGGGTGAAGGCGTACTGGGTGTCGGTGTCGACGTTCATTTTGATCACGCCGTAGCCGAGAGTTTCGGCGATTTCCGCCGGATCGGAGCCGGAGCCGCCATGGAACACGAGGTCAAGCGGGTTGGCCCCGGTGCCGCATTTTTCCTGAACCGCCTTCTGGCCGTCACGGAGAATCTTGGGGGTCAATTTGACGTTGCCGGGCTTGTACACCCCGTGCACATTGCCGAAGGTGGCGGCGTACATGAAGGTGTCCAGTTCTTTGAGGGTCTCGTACACCAGGATCATATCGTCGGAGGTGGTGTAAAGTTTATCGGCTTTGACGTGCGAGTTGTCGATGCCGTCTTCCTCTCCGCCGACCACACCGGATTCCACTTCGATGAACATGCCGATGTCCTTCAGACGGCGGCCGAGCTGCAGGCCGATTTCTAGGTTTTCTTCCAAAGGAAGCTCGGAACCGTCAAACATGTGGCTGTTGAACAGGGGTTTCAGACCGGCTTTAACCCGGCGCTCGGACTCTTCAATCAGCGGAACCATGAAGCTGTCCACTTTGCCTTTGATGCAGTGGTCGGTATGGAGCACGACCAGACCGGGATGCTTTTCAGCGAGGCGGTGGGCGGCTTCGGCGAGAATAATAGCTCCCAGAGCCGAATCGGCCAGCGGGCCGGTGGCGTGGGCACCGCCGCCGGTGGAGACCTGAATCATTCCGTCGCATCCGCATTCCGTAAAGGCCTGCAGCGCGGCGCTGACGCCTTCAAGGTTGACGATGTTGATGGCCGGATACGCAAAGCCCTTGGCTTTGGCGTTCACCAGCATTTCTTTGTACTGTTCGGTAGTGGCGATAGGCATGGATACGTCCTGTTTTTAGGGTGTTGAATTGTTTTCGAAAGCGGATACGTCATATCCGAAAAGGCCGGAATGTCAATCCTGCGTACGGGTTTTTTATGCGTCGTTCTCGATCATAATTTTAATTCCCTCCTGCCGGAGATTGGTCTCAAAGCCCTCCTGAATACGGGAAAGAGGAAAGCGGTGCGTAACCAGATCCTCCATGGACAGGCCAATACGCTCCGCCCGCTGCAGGAAGTGATAGGCATTCGGATATTCGTTCATAAGTCAATCCGCACTCAACGGATGCGGAACCCATTCGGAAATTCCGTCATATACTTTGGCGGTGAGCTTGCGGATTTCGCCGCGGTCATCCATTTCCCAGGTGATGTAGCCGGCCTGCTTTTCGCGGGACTCGCTTTTCATGCCGATGCTGCCGCAATTCAGGCAGAGGGTGTCCGGACAACTGTCCGGCCGGAAACTCCAGCGCACATGCTTGTGCCCGTGGAGGTACAGCTTCGGTTTGTATTCCTTGACCAACGCCAGCATTTTCTCTTCGCCAATCAGCTTGTGCTCCCAGCTCTCGGGATGTTTCGGCGGGGTGGCAAATGGAAAATGTCCGGCCAGAATCACAATCTGATTCGTCCGCCGCATCCGCTCCATCGTTTCCACCAACTGTTCATGCACCTCGTCTTTCACAATCCCGTTGGACCGCCACAACACCGGGTACGCATGATCCACGCACACCACGGTGATCCGCGGGGCCAGTTGCCGGGTGAACACCCGGTCTTTGGAGAGAAATGTCAGATAGTCCTCCAAATGCCCCTTACGGACCGCGGCTTCCGTATAGCGGTCGTGATTCCCGGGCAACGCAATGAGTCCGTCTCCGACTTTTTCGAAAAGCCGCTCAAACAGCGCCGAAGCCATGACAAACTCCTCGCGGAGCGAAAACGTGGTGAAATCTCCGGTGAACACCGCAATATCGGGCTTCTCTTTAATCACCGCGTCGATCGCCGGCAGGCGGTAGGCGGGCGGGAAGCGTTTGCGGCGGTTCAGCCAGAGGTTGACCGGTCCAATCCAGCGCTTGGGGTACTGCAACTCGCGCCAGACAAAGCCGCGGCTCCAGACATGCAGATCCCCAAAGTGAACGAATTTCATGAACGCTACCGGAAGCGGGCTCCGCTGGGCGAAGCCAGGAAGTATTCCTGAAGCGAGGTGACCGACCAGCCCCGCTTGTTAATGTAATCCATGGCCGCGATGGTCGGCAGAGCACCCCATTTGGTGGTGATAATCGGAATCCCGCGCAGAATTGCTTCGGAGCGGATCTTCACTTCGTCCCGTCGCGAAACCGCACTGCTCGGCGTGTTGATGATCAGTTGCACATTCCCCTCGGCCATATAATCCTGCACGTTGGGATGCTGCCCTTCCGCCAGCTTGTGGAGCCGCTCGGCGGGCACCCCTTTTTCCAGCAGCACATCGGCGGTACCTTCGGTGGCAATGATCGAAAACCCAATGTCATACAGCGTTTTGCCCAAATCGGTCATCCAGTCTTTGGATTCGTCGTTCGCGCTCAAAAACACGGTGCCCTCGGTGGGCAGCGCCTGACCGGCGGCAATCTGCGCCTTCCAGAACGCGGTCTCGAACACGTAATCCATTCCCATCACTTCCCCGGTGGATTTCATTTCCGGACTCAGAATGGGATCCACCCCGGCAAAGCGGTTGAAGGGGAATACCGCCTCTTTCACCGCGTACCAGTGATAATTCGGACTGCCCAGCGCCGGAAGATTCAGCTCCCGGATCGAGCGCCCCACCGAAACCTGCGCCGCAAGCTTCGCCAGCGGAATCCCCGTGGCTTTGCTCAGATAGGGCACCGTCCGCGACGCCCGCGGATTGATCTCAATGATGTAAATTTCCCCTTCATGCACTGCGATCTGAACGTTCAGCAGGCCTTTGACCTTCAATTCAAGGGCGATTTTTCCGCAGGAATCCTTGATCCGGTCCACAATCAGCGGCGAGAGCGAATACGGCGGGGTGCAGCAGGCGCTGTCGCCGGAGTGAATGCCGGCGGCCTCCACGTGCTCCATGACCCCGCCCACATACACGTCTTCCGTGTCGCAAAGCACATCCACATCCGCCTCGATCGCATTGTCCAGGAAGCGGTCGATCAACACCGGCATGCCCGGACCCGCCTTGAAGGCCTCTTTGACATACGGGATAATGTCTTTTTCTTCATGGGCCACCATCATCGCCCGGCCGCCCAGCACATAGGAGGGACGGATCATCACCGGCAGGCCGATTTTCTTGGCCACCTCTACCGCCTGATCCACCGTCATGGCCGTGGCGCTCTGCGGCTGTTTCAGGCCCAGCTTGTCGAGCAGCACCCGGCAGCGTTCGCGGTCCTCGGCCTGGTCAATACTCTCCGCCGGGGTTCCCAAAACGGGCACGCCCGCCTGCGCCAGCGGAACCGACAGATTCAAGGGCGTCTGACCGCCCATCTGCACCACCACCCCCTCGGGTTTTTCCTTTTCGTAGATGTTCATCACATCCTCAAAGGTCAGCGGTTCGAAGTACAACTTGTCGGAAGTGTCGTAATCGGTGGAAACGGTTTCGGGATTGCTGTTCACCATGATGGTTTCGTAGCCCATGTCCCTCAGGGCCATCACCGTATGCACGCAGCAGTAATCGAACTCGATGCCCTGACCGATCCGGTTGGGACCGCTGCCGAGAATCATGATTTTCGGTTTGATGCTGGGACGGGTTTCGTCCGTGTCGCCATAACTGGAGTAAAAATAAGGGGTGTACGCCTCGAATTCGCCGGCGCAGGTGTCCACCAGCCGATAATTCGGAATAATCCCCATGCCTTTGCGGAGTTCGCGGATTTCCATGGTGGTTTTGCCGCGCAGCGCACCGATCTGCGCATCCGAAAATCCGTCGTCTTTCGCCTGCTTCATCAAGGCCGGGGTCAGTTCCGGCGCGTCGAGAATTTCTTTTTCCAGCTCCACGATCTGCAGCAGCATATCCAGGAACCAGGGATCGATGTGCGTGCGCTCGTACAGCTCCTCAATCGACATCCCGTTTTTGAGTTCGGTTTTGATGCGGAATACCCGGTCGGGCGAGGCAATCGCGAAGGTGCCCTCCAGCGGCTGATCCGCGACAATCTCCTCACACTTCAGATCATAGCCGTCGATCCCCCGCTCCAAACCGCGCAGCGCTTTCTGAAAGGCCTCTTTCATATTCCGGCCGATGGCCATGGTTTCGCCCACGGATTTCATGCTCACCCCGAGCCGGGCGGGGGTGCTGACGAATTTTTCAAACGCGAAGCGCGGAATTTTCACCACGCAGTAATCCAGCGTCGGCTCAAAGCAGGCCGGGGTTTCGCGGGTAATGTCATTGGGCAGTTCGTCCAGCGTGTAGCCCACCGCCAGTTTGGCGGCGATTTTGGCAATCGGAAATCCGGTGGCTTTCGAGGCCAGTGCCGAACTGCGCGACACCCGCGGGTTCATTTCAATCACCGTGATCCGGCCTGTTTTCGGATTCACCGCAAACTGCACATTCGAACCGCCGGTTTCCACCCCGATCGCCCGCATCACCCGGATGGTGGCATCACGCAGCTCCTGATATTCCCGGTCCGACAGCGTCTGCGCCGGGGCCACCGTGATCGAATCGCCGGTGTGAATCCCCATGTGGTCAAAATTTTCGATAGAACAAATAATGACCACGTTGTCCTTGCGGTCCCGCATCACCTCCATCTCATATTCTTTCCAGCCGTAGACCGACTCCTCGATCAGCACCGTGGTATTCAGACTCGCCTTCAGCCCGGCGGTGGCCACCACCTTCAGTTCTTCAGCGTTCTCCGCCGTGCCGCCCCCGGTGCCGCCCAGGGTGAAACTCGGCCGCACAATCACCGGATACCCGATTTCATCCGCCGCCTTCAGGGCCCCCTCCAGGTCATGCACCTGAATCGACGGCAGGGTTTCCACCTTCGCAATTTTCATCGCCTCCTTGAACGCATCCCTGTCCTCCGCGCGGTGAATCACCTCCGCATTTGCCCCGATCATTTCCACCCCGTACTTCTCCAGAACCCCCATTTTCGCCACATTCAGGGCGGTATTCAGGGCCGTCTGACCGCCCAGCGTGGGCAGCAGCGCGTCCGGTCGCTCCTTGGCGATGATTTTTTCGACCGCTTCGGGTGTAATCGGCTCGATATAGGTACGATCCGCAATTTCCGGATCGGTCATAATCGTGGCCGGATTGCTGTTAATGAGAATAATCTCATAGCCCTCTTCGCGAAGCGCTTTGCAGGCCTGGGTGCCGGAATAGTCAAACTCGCAGGCCTGGCCAATGACAATAGGGCCGGAGCCGATCAGAAGAATTTTGTGGAGGTCCGTACGTTTGGGCATAAAAGAGTGTCCTATAGTAAACAGTCTGTGAAATCGGGCGGTTTCACAATGAAACCAAATTCACCCCCCCTTAAAGAAATGCGCCCCGGTTGCAAGTTCTTTACGAACTGAGGAAGCGGCTGACTTTGCGGTGTGTTTTCCTTTTTCTCCGGCTTCGAATCGATTATACGATTCTCCTATGAACAAAAAAGGAATCATATTACACATACCGAATTCCTCACTTCGAATAAGGGACCCCCTCTATTCGTCAACACGCGCTCAGTGTGGCAAGCTCGTCATTCCCCCATTCGACACGCGAAGGGCTTCCAAGCCCAACCACGCCTTCCCCGGCAGCCTTCGCCCAGCCGACTTCCGGTCTTTGCCAAAACTCCCCCGGTGCTCCTGCATCAACTGACCTAAAAACGCCTCCCCGCCAATTGCCGCGCCGCGAGTAAACGTTTTCACCCGCTGACGCAGCATCTTCGCCATCGGCACCTCCCCCATCCGCTCGAACTCTGCCATTACGTCAACCGCATCAAAACCCTTCCGCTCCCGCATTTTCTTCCGAATCCGGTCCACATCCGCCTTCGTTTCCCCCTTCGAATACAGCCAAATCC
>PXDP01000224.1 GCA_003565035.1 PVC group bacterium
AAAGCCCGCCGCCGTCCGCTCTTCCCCCTCCGCCCCGGCCAATACGGAGATTGGCGCTCCTGTCCCCCTTCGCCCCGACGTTCAACGTTCCAAGTTCGATGTTGGACGTTCGATGTTCGACGTTCGCTTTTTTTACCTTTCCCCTCTAAATCCCCACGCCCCCCGGCTCAGAAATCGCAGCAACCGATATCCGGGAGACGATCCCGGTGGAAATTCTGGAGTTCCGTCCCGCATTGCGCGGGATGGATAGCCCCGAGCGAGCTTCAGCGAGCGGGATTCCGGTACATATGGCCTTCCCCCCCTCGTGAAATCCCTTATAAAACAAAGTGGATGAGATGAATTCTATACCAAGAGGCCGGGAAGGTCAGCCCGACCGCAAAAACGCACGCGGTGCCCACCAAGAGAGGTTTCATAGTCGTCCCCGGGTGAAGCGCACACGATCAGGTTTCTGCCGTTCGGATAATGACTGCGAAACGCGTCGAGGTTGCGGGGGCCGGCTTTCTTCGACCACTTGCATTCGATAGCCGTCACCTCGCCGCCAGGGCGCGGAATCACAAAGTCAACTTCCCGTTGTTGCTTGTCCCTCCAAAAGTGGATCGGCTGTCCGGGAAGTATGGCGCGGAGCAGGTCGAGGGTAATGTGCTCCAGCAGCGGGCCGCAATCCTCCGGCCGCAGGGAACTCCATCCGCAGAACAACCCGTTTGCGCCCGGCAAGGCTGTCCTTGAACTTCCGGGTGGCCGCAAGGGTGGAAGATGCTGTGGGCGGGATTTACAATTAGACGACCAATTGTAATATACATTTTCATATTTTCTTTCACCATTTTCACCATCCCTCGTTCAATCCCTTGTAAAATAGATTACATTGAGCAAGGAACTGCATTAATTTCCTTGGATGATTGCAACATCCAAGGTCACCAGCAAACATCAAACCAAACTACCCAAGGTGGTGGTGGATGCATTACACCTGAAAGCGGGTTCCCGGCTGGTTTACGAAATGAGCAAAGAAGGCATCCGTCTTTATGCCCGGACGGGAGCGCCAACATCGACACGCCATAGCCTTCCCCTCATGCGGCACCCTACGGGAGCGCCAATCGCCGTATTGGCACCGGCCGGGCAAAGCCCGCCGTCTTCCGCTCTTCCCCCTCCGCCCCGGCCAATGCGGCTCCCTACAGGTGCGCCGATCTCCGCATCGGCCAGCGGTGGGCGAAAGCCCGCCGTCTTCCGCTACTCCCCCTCCGCCCCGGCCAATACGGAGATTGGCGCTCCTGTCCCCCTCCGCCCCAACGTTCAACCTTCCAAGTTCAAAGTTGGACGTTCAATGTTCAACGTGCGTTTTCACGCCCCCCTGCCCCAAAGCCAATCGGTGCGTACCCGCCTGCAGCACTATGCGCAGCATTGCGGGCAGGTCGGTGCAATCGGTGGTTATTATTCTCCCTGCCCCAAATCAGCGTACTCAGTGTTCTCGCCTACATCACTGCGCGAAGTATTGCGGGCAGGTTAGTGGTCAGTCTTACCTCTGCCCATAGTCCATCAGTGATTTTTTTAGCATAACCCGAATATGCTCATGAGTATTTTCGGGTTGATATGAAATCACTCATGCATATCTGCTTCCGCATCTCTCCCTTTGGATCTCTAGAGATCCGGGCGGTAAAAAAAGAACAGAAGCTGTACGACATCCCCTACTTCATGGAACCAGATAGAATTTCAAGCACGCCAAATCGGCACGAGATCCGCCTCAATGATCTTGCGGTCATGCGTAGCCAACGAAAGCCCCTCCGCTCTGGCCGACGAAACAATGAGCCTGTCGGCGGGATCAGGATGAAAGGTGGAAGGCAAGGTGTTCATTTCCACCACCACGTCCAAATTGAGAGGAAGAAGTCGAACCGTCTCCGGCGAACAGGCTCCCTGCAAAAATTCGTTCAAGGTAAGATCAAGCTGAACCCGCCCGAGTTCGACCAGCATGGCCACCTCCCACAAACTGATGACGCTCAAGGCCGGTCGATTTTC
Source organism: PVC group bacterium (assembly GCA_003565035.1). GTDB lineage: Bacteria > Verrucomicrobiota > Kiritimatiellia > SS1-B-03-39 > UBA6053 > PXAS01. The sequence goes on from PXDP01000224.1 coordinate 2,008, forward strand.
TTTCGGAAGCTCATCCAGCACCCGGGATTCCTCACGGGAAAGCCGCGAATCTCCCAGCAACCACCATAACCAGATGTGAGTGTCCAGTAAAGGGGCCGGAGTCACTTCAAGACCTCAATCTCATCTTCCCCCAGTACCGGAGCAAAAGGATCGCCAGAAATACGCCCCTTCCCGCGCAGAGCTTTCCACGGCTGGTTGCGGGGCGGAGGTACCAGAACCGCAATCACATTCCCTCGTTTGGATATTTCCAGGGGCTCGCCGGTCTGTTGCACCTGATCCAGGATTTTCAAGCATTTGGCTTTAAATTCGGTAGCGGTCATTTGCATAAGACCAGTCTGGATGACCAGTCCTTATTTTGCAAGTGAAAAATGAAATCAAAAGCATGGGCGTACGACTGATTTTTCTAACATCGAAGTCCGACCCTAACGATAATCAAAAATGCCCAACGGATGGCTACGCCGGACAACAGATGCAAAAAAATCCTTAAACCTTTTTAAAAAAGGGATGGTTCGTGATCTCTTTTGATAGAATTCCAAGAATTCAAAGGAGCGGAGTCGAAACTTTTCTTTGTAGAAGGAAATTTTATCCAAATTGAACATCCGTTGTCCGGCAAAGCTATCCGTTGGATCCCATATCCTGGGTAGTTCATCGCATGCAAATCCCCTACTTCATGGAGCGCATCGGCATCCCCGAGTTTTACCAAACCCACCTCGGAGAAAAGGACACCGGCCACTCCGCCAGCGGCGGCCGCATCCTCCCCTTCCACACCCTGTGTGCATTGAAAAATCTACCCTGAATGGTTCTGATGTTACAGGTGCGCCGATCTCCGCATCGGCCAGCGGTGGGCGAAAGCCCGCCGTCTTCCGCTAC
>PXDP01000500.1 GCA_003565035.1 PVC group bacterium
ACCGAAGGGGGCGTGTATGAATGGACCCGGCGCTATGCCGGGGCCGGGCGCATCGGCTATATCCACTTCCGCAACGTCCGCGGTCAGGTGCCGAACTATCACGAGGTTTTCATCGATGAAGGGGAATTGGACATGCGCAGAATCGTGCGCATCCTGCGCGAAAGCGGGTTCGAGGGGGTGCTGATCCCCGACCACACGCCCAAAATGTCCGCGCCGGGTCCCTGGCATGCGGGCATGGCTTTTGCCATGGGCTATATGAAAGCGTTGTTGCAGGAGGAGATGTAAGACGATGAACCCGATTCCCGATCATGATCCCGATCTGTTCACCCTTCTCCGCGAGCGGCTTTACACGCCGGTCATCTGCGATATTCTCGACGGCCTGGGCGAGTATCATCGCTTTTTACCTGCGGAGGTGCGTCCCATGCGCCCCGAAATGAAGCTCGCAGGCCGGGCCATGCCGGTGCTGATGATGGACGTGTATGGCGAGCAGGAGCAGCCCTTTGGCAAACTGACCGAGGCGCTGGATCAGCTTTGTCCCGGAGAGATTTATCTGGCCTCCGGCGGGGGCATGCGCTGTGCCTACTGGGGAGAGCTGCTCACGGCCACGGCCCGGAGCCGGGGGGCGGCGGGCGCGGTGATTAACGGATACCACCGCGACACCCCGCAGGTGCTCGCACAGAACTGGCCGGTCTTCAGTCGCGGCGGCTATGCACAGGATTCCCGGGTGCGGACCCGCGTGGCCGCGTACCGCTGTCCGATCGAAATCGGAGAGGTCTGGGTGGAACCCGGAGATCTCATCTTTGCCGATGCGGACGGGGTGGCGGTCCTTCCTCGAAAACTGGAAGCGGAGGTCATCCGGCTCGCCCTGGAAAAGGCCTCGGCGGAAAATGTCGTCCGCCGCGAGATCGAAGCCGGCATGAGCAGCACCGAAGCTTTCCGAACCTATGGGGTGCTCTGACGTGCCGGAAATTTTTGAACCACGGATAAACGGATAGACACAGATAAGATCAAAGAGAGTCTGATGATTATGCTAAAGAATATTCCATTTAATCTTTCCGGCGAGTGTGCGCTGATTACCGGGGGCGGCAGCGGTCTGGGTCTGGCGATGGCGCAATGCATGGCCGCGGTTGGCGCGCGGGTGGTGCTGGTTGGCCGCCGCGAGGCCGAACTGGCCGCGGCCGCGCAGTCCATTGGGGAGGCCGCCGTGTATGTGGTCCACGACATCACGGAACTCCATGCGGCACCGGATCTGATTGCCACGGCGGCGGAGCGGGCCGGCTGCCCGGTCACCATTCTGGTGAACAATGCCGGGATCCACGTCAAAAAACCGGTGGAGGAGACCACGCCGGAGGAATTTCAATCCGTGCTCAGTACGCATCTCTGTGCGGCCCACGCCCTCAACTGCGCGGTGATTCCCGGCATGAAAGCACGGGGACACGGGAACATTCTCTACACGGCCTCCATGGCCTCGCTGTTCGGAATTCCATGGGTGGTGGCGTACAGCGCCGCAAAGTCCGCGCAGCTCGGGGTGGTGCGCTCCATGGCCTCCGAACTGTCGCCGTCGGGCATCCGGGTGAATGCGATCGCGCCGGGATGGATTGATTCCGCGATGATGCGTAAAGCACTGGCCGGCGACGAGGCCCGTTCCGCCAAAATCCTCTCCCGCACCCCGATGGGATGCTTTGGCGAAGCCGAAGACATTGGCTGGGCCGCGGTCTATCTGCTCAGTCCCGCCGCGAAATTTGTCACCGGGGTCTGTCTCCCGGTGGACGGCGGCGCGTCTATTGGATTCTGAACTTGTGGGAGCGTGGGGGGGAAGAGATCGGGACGGGGGAGATCGGGACAACTCGGACACCTCGGGACAACTCAGGACGGGGAAGCCGCTGGCACCGAAGGGTGGAAAAGGGGTCGGGCTTGTCTGAGGTGTCTGATTTGTCTGATTTGTCCGATTTTCTGTTGACACGCCTATGCGTCTGTATTTATTTTAAGGCCATGAGCCAGGATCCTAAACCGTTTCAGCCCTTTGGCGGCTATGAGTCTTTGCGGGTGTACCCGCTGGCGGAGCTGATTTATGATGCCACGGTGGTATTTTGTGACCGCTTTTTAGCGGACAACAAACGCACCACCGACCAGATGGTGCAGGCGGCGCGGAGCGGGGTGCGGAATATCAGTGAGGGCAGCGGGGCAGCCGCCACCTCGAAAAAATCCGAAATGCTGCTGACGAATGTGGCCCGGGCCAGCTTGAAGGATGAACTATTGCCGGACTACAAAAGCTTTCTGCGTCAGCGGGGCTTGCGTATCTGGGACAAGGACGAGCCGCAGACCCTGGAAATGCGGCGCAGATTGAAGGTGCGCCGAGCGGACAATCTGCCAAAGGCAGCCCCGGGGAAAGTGATTCTGACGGGTCAGGAAGGTTTGGTGGAATTTGTGAGGCTTGCGGAACCGGAGTTGGCTGGAAACGCCATGATTTGCGCCGTGTACCAGGCCACCTGGCTGCTGTGGCGTCAGTTGCAGGGCCAAATGCGGCAATTTGAAGACGACGGGGGTTTCAGCGAGGAGCTTTTCCGGAAGCGCAGCCGGAAACGGGGACCGCGGTAATCGGACAAATCGGGACGGGGAGATCGGGACAACTCAGACAACTCGGGACAAATCAGGACGGGAGAAAGCACGGCGAGTTTGTCTGAGGTGTCTGAGTTGTCCTGAGTTGTCTGAGGTTTCACCGCACGGCGGTGTTCCCCTTCACCCACTGGGAGCGCAGCAGCATTTCGTAGGGGTGTTCGGGAATTCCGCGCTGATTGTGCTGGATTTGTGAGAGGAGTAAATCTATGCAGGCGGCACCGATTTGGCTGCCGTCGATGCGCATCCCCGACCAG
>PXDP01000139.1 GCA_003565035.1 PVC group bacterium
ATTTGCGTTCCAACCGGAAGGTGGTGGGCGCGGTGGTGAATGCGGTGGATGACCATCTGGCCAAAGGGGAGCAAGTGCATTTTCCCTGGTCGGTCTCCCACGTGCCGGTGCTGGAAAACCTGCTGCATGTGGCCCGCGAGTGCGGGCGGGTGGTGATAGTGGTGAGTGACCATGGACACGTGTTTGATCAACACTCGAAGTACCGCGCGGCGGAGCCCGGGGAGCGTTACCGGCTGGACAAAGACCCGCCGGAGGAAATGGAATTGCGGGTGAAGGGCTCCCGCGTTCAAACGCCGGTTGGATGGCTGATTGCACCGTGGAGGGAGGGACTCCGTTATGGCCCCAAAAAGAATGGCTATCACGGGGGGCTGAGCCCACAGGAAATGCTGGTGCCTTTGGCAGTCCTGTCACCCGGTTTCGGGATCAAGGGCTGGCAGCCGGTGGCCGGATGGGAGCCGGAGTGGTGGTCGCAGGCGGTGTCTGTGCCAATACCCCTTACGCCCGCGCCCGCAGTAAAAAAAGCGAAAAAGGTGGAGGCTGATCTACCTTTGTTTATGGGGACCGCCGGAAGCGCGGGGGACTGGAAAGAAAAATTCCTCCACTCGGAGGTGCTGGAATCCCAGCGGAAGCTGGCGGGCCGCGTTCCGGTGGCCGACGCCCAACTGCTGGATTTCCTGTCGGCAATGGAGGCGCAGGGAGGCGTGCTTCGTGCCGGAGCGCTGGCAAGGCGGCTTTCCCTGCCGCCGGTTCGCGTCCGGGGCTTCCTGGCCACGACCCAGCGCTTGCTGAACGTGGAGGGATATCCGGTGTTGTCCTATGATGAGCCGTCGGATACCGTCCGGCTGGATCTTCCGCTTTTGAAACGTCAGTTTGAAATCGAATCATGATCAGTCCCCAAAAACGCCTGGAAATTGTCGATGCCCTCCGCAGGGGGACGGTGCCCCGTCAGGGCCTGGACTTGTTCGCGGTGGGGCTGGCGTTTTTCACGGACACGCTGGAGGATGAACTGGCAACAGTGGAAACGGGCGGCAGCCAGTTCAAGGCCGTGCGGGGTGAATATGGTTGCGGGAAAACGTTTTTCATCCGCTGGCTGCAGGAGCAGGCCAAGAAAAAGGGGTTTGCGGCCACGGAGGTGCAGGTTTCGGAGATGGAAACCCCCTTGCACCGCTTGGAAACGGTTTACCGTCGCCTGATGGAGCGGCTTTCCACTGCCAACACACCGAATGGGGCGTTCCGGGACATCGTGGATCATTGGTTTTACACGCTGGAGGAGGATCTTCTCGCCGGGGGCGAGGTGGACCCGGCGAATGGGGACGAATTGCTCCTGAAAAGCAATGAGCTGATGGAAAAACGGCTCTTGGGAATCTCCCGGCAGGCTCCCGCCTTTGCCGCGGCTCTGCGGGGATACCGTGAAGCTCTCGCCAGAGGGGAATCCGCGCTCGCGGAAGGCCTGCTGGCCTGGCTGTCCGGTCAGCCGAATGTCGCAGCTTCGGTGAAGCGTTTCGCGGGAATCAAGGGGGACGTGGACCACTTTGGAGCCCTCAACTTTTTGCAAGGGTTGCTGCTGATCCTGCGCGATTCGGGGCATCCGGGTCTGGTGCTCTGCCTGGATGAAGTGGAAACCTTGCAGCGCACCCGCACAGACGTGCGGGACAAGGGACTGAATGCCCTGCGTCAATTGATGGACGAAATCGATGCCGGGCGCTTTCCGGGTCTTTACGTGGTGATGACGGGTACCCCTTCGTTTTTTGACAGCCCTCAAGGCATCAAGCGCCTCCCGCCCCTGTCGCAGCGTCTGCATGTGGATTTCAGCACCGCCGCGCGCTATGACAACCCCAGGGCGGTGCAGATTCGCTTGTCCGGGTTTGACCTGGATAAGCTTTCCCTTCTGGGGCGGCGTATCCGGGACATTTTCGTGGAGGGCAGTCCGCACGAAGCCCGGCTCATGGCGGTGGTGGACGACGGGTATCTCCGAATCCTGGCCGAGGCGGTGGCCGGTCGTTTGGGCGGAAAAATCGGTATCGCCCCCCGTATCTTCCTGAAGAAGCTGATTGGCGAGGTGCTGGACAGGGTGGACCAGTTCCCGGACTTTGATCCCCGCCGGGACTACGCGCTGACCCTGGACGAGGGGGAGCTTTCCCTCTCGGAGCGGCAGGCGGCATCTGCCTCCACCGTGGATGAGATTGAGATTGACCCGTGAGCGCCTTTGACGACCTGCATCCCGCCCTGCAACACCATGTGGTCAACTCACTGGGGTGGCAGTCGTTGCGTCCGTTGCAGGAGGAAAGCGTGGGCGCGATTCTGGAGGGTGCGCACGCGCTGATCATTGCCCCTACCGCCGGAGGGAAAACGGAGGCGGCGGTGCTGCCTCTCCTTTCCCGCATGTTGCGGGAGGAATGGGTCGGACTTTCCGTTATCTATCTCTGCCCCATCAAGGCGTTACTTAACAACCTCCATGACCGTCTGGACGGCTATTGCACCCTGGTGGGCAGGCGTTGCGCCGTGTGGCACGGCGACATCGGGGAGACGGAGCGCAAGCGGATTCGCAGAGATCCGCCGGACCTGCTGCTGACCACCCCGGAATCCCTGGAGGCCATGCTGATTTCCAGACGAACGGAGCACCGCTCGTTTTTTGAAAATCTCCGGGCTGTGGTTGTGGATGAAATCCATGCCTTCGCGGGGGATGACCGGGGGCAGCACTTGCTGGCGGTTTTGGAACGGATGCGGCGATGCGCGACGAACACAACCCAACGCGTCGGACTGTCCGCCACCGTCGGCAATCCCCGGCAGATCCTCACCTGGCTCACCGGCAGCTCTCAACGACCCGGCGTGGTGGTCGATCCGCCCGCGCCCCCCCA
>PXDP01000480.1 GCA_003565035.1 PVC group bacterium
AGGCGAGATTATAGAGTGTCTGCCATTTTCGCTGCAAACCGAGAAGGATCACGGGCAGGTTGATCAGGGCGATATAGCCGAGGAAAAAGAGGGGGCTGTCGCTAAGGTCGTCCAGAAAAACAGGCATGAGAAAGGCGCCCAGAACGCCGATGACGGCCACGGCCTGACTCCGGTAGGCGACGGCGAGTCCGAGGGTGGCGGCGGCGCAGAGCACCAGTCCGGCGGCGGAGAGCGGCCCCGGTATCAGTGCGTAAAAACTGTGGGCGGCAAAGACGCAGAAATAAAAGATTGCGGCTCCGCCACCGGTGAGGCTGCGGGCGAGGATATGGAGTTTGCGGTTGCCTTTGACTTCGGCCAGGTGACCCAGACCCACGCAGACCGCGCCGGTGATCAGTCCCAGCAAGACCCGGGCGCCGGGGCCGAACCAGGCGTGACGGACGGCATAGCCGATGAGCAGGGCGATGCCGATGAGCACCAGTCCCATGCCCGCAAAGCTGGCGAGTTTGCCGCCAACCAGAATTTCGTTGAAGAGGTGTCCGGGCGGGGGCGCATAGATTCCATCCGGCTCCTCGTCGAATTCCGGGAATAGCGGCTCTGCTTCCCGGGGCGGTTGCGCTGCGGGCCTGGGCAGGGGCGGAGGAATCACCGGGGCGCTGTCCTGAACCGGAACCGGGCCGGGCTCGTGTTTACGCCGCAGCGTTTGCCGGAGACTGTGGATTTCCTCACGGAGGTGTTTAATTTTGACGAGGGCGGTGATGCCCAGAATCAGGGGAAGCCCCCAAAACAGGAAAAAAAGCAGAAGGATGATGATCCATTCGTCGTCCATCAGGGTGTGTTCCTTTTCAGTGCGTCAAGCGCCCAGGCGCATTCGGAAATGATGTTGCGGGGCAGGGTGGTTCCGCGCAGGGTTTGCGGCAGAACATCAAAGGTATAGGTTTCGACTTCGAGGTGTTCGCAGCCGCTGGCGTGCAGGGTCTGCCAGAATCCGGGCGAAAGCGTGTGGCGGGTGCTGCGCAGCCCCCCGTCTCCGGGCCAGTGCAGGGGCACATGACAGTGAACGCGGAGGGTTTGCCCGCGTTGGGGAGGCGTGGCAAAGAGGGCGGGCAGATCCGGCCAGGCGTCTCCGCCGGAGGATTTGACCTGATGCAGGTAGACCCCGTCGTCGAAGGCCTTCAGGGCGTGCAGGGTTTCGGAGGACGCGTCACATTCGAGGGCGGCGCTGATCTGGACTTTGGAGATTCGGATGCCCTGGCGGATGTACGTCTGCAGCGCGTCAAGCGGATCTTCGAACTGCATGGCCACATGACAGGTGTCGAAACAGACCCCGATATGGTGACGGAGCATCGCCTCGGCGGCATCCTCCGTGATGTGTTTGCGTGCGGCGAGTTCCGGGGCGGCTTTGCGGAAAAGCTCTTCCTCAAACCAGGTGACGGTTTGGGCGGTGGTTTCCAGAGTGCAGTCGGGCTCGGGTTCCAGGCCGAGATGAAGGGTTTTGCCGGCGGTCGTCTCCAGGTCGGCCAGTTCGAAGGCCAGATCCCCAAAGTGCTGCCGGACGCGGGCGCGGTCGGCTTCGGTGAAGGTCCATGCGCCATAGGCGAGGGGAACGGTGCTCACCGATCCGCGCGTGTCCTCCGGCAGCAGCGCCGCCAGGGCGTGAAACACGTTCCGGGTGTAGTCCAGCCGTTCGGCACTGCGCCAGTCCGGAGCGTAGACGTTTTCCTTCACGCGGGTGCGGTGGAAGGCACCGTAGGGAAACGCATTGACCGTAAACGCATAGAGATTCCGGCGGTCCAGACCGGAGGCGAGTTGTTTCAGCGTGTCCGGGTCCTGCAGGCTCCGCGCGGCCTGATTCGCCAGCCGCAGACCGAGACCAAAGGGTTCATCCGGGCACAGGCCCGCGCGGATTTCGGGAACGGCCTGATCAAGAACGGACATCAGGTCCGCCAGCGTTTCGCCGGGGTGGACATTCAGGCAGTAGGAAAAATGGAACGGGGTTCCGGAAAGTCTCATGCCCGAAGCGTTCCCTATTTGCCGTGAGAATTCAATCTGAAATGTGTTTTTATCAATAATAGACTCAGCCATCAAATAAACAGCCGAGCCAACCGGTATCGTTTTGAAACATTCAGTGGGTAACGGTTCTTTCTTTACATTCTTACTTTATGCGCTTACTTTTTATAGATGATTGCGACACTTACATCCAAAGGCCAAATCACCATTCCCCTTTCAGTACGGGAGCGACTGCGTCTAAAAGCTGGAGACAAATTGGATTTTGATGAAAACGCGCTCTATCTGAAAGCCACCAAGGTCATTGCGGAGGAGGATTGGGGCGCCTTCGGGCAAACCTGGCGTGATCCCTGGCCTGAAAAAACAGCGGAAGATGTCGTGGATTATCTGCGGGGCGACGTGTAATTTTTCTCATGCAATGGGCTGTAAAATGATTACCGCTGTTGATACGTCGGTTCTTTTATTGATTCATAAACGCCAAACCGGCTGGGACGCATGGAAAGAGGTTTTGAACCGAGCCGTTCGTGAGGGTCCTCTGGTGATTTGTCCGGTTGTGTTTTCGGAAATTTCTCCTGGGTATGCCTCCTGGGAGGTTGCTTTTCAGGATTTAGAGCGGCTGCGAATTATTTATGAGCCCATTTCACCGGATGCGGCCTGGTTGGCAGGTCAAGTGTTTTTAGCCTATCGGAAGAAGGGTGGTCCAAGACAGTCGCTCATCCCGGATTTTCTCATTGCAGCCCACGCAAGCGTTCAGGCAAACCGGCTGGCCGCGATTGACCGGGGCTATCTGCGCAAATACTTTCCCGACCTCAAGATCCTGAGCCCCTGATCACTAAGGCCGGATGCGGC
>PXDP01000082.1 GCA_003565035.1 PVC group bacterium
CTTTTTTGGGCTAAACCTGAATTAGGAAAAGGTTGGGCTGTCAGCCATTGTGCGGAATCCGTACTCGCTCGATGGCGGTGGCTTTGCCGCCGTGGGCGTCGCAGGTGATGATGGCCCCTTCGAGGCTGCATTCGTCTTTGGCGGGTTCGAAACGGGCGGGCAGGCCGGTCAGGAAGCGCTTGAGCACCGCCTCTTTTTCGCAGCCGATGATGGAATCTTTGGAGCCGGTCATGCCGGCGTCGGTGAGGTAGGCGGTGTGGTCTTTGAGAATGCGGTCGTCGGAGGTCTGCACGTGGGTGTGGGTGCCGACCACGGCGGTGACCCGTCCGGCGAGATACTGGCCGATGGCCACTTTTTCCGAGGTGGCTTCGGCGTGGATTTCCACAAAGGTGGGAATGTTTTTGGGCACCTGGGCCAGGAGTTGGTCCGCTTTGCGGAAGGGACAGTCATACGGGTTCATGAACACCCGGCCAATCAGGCTGATCACGTTCACGCGGCCCGCGCCGGTTTCGACCGTGACCATGCCATGGCCCGGACAGCCGGGAGCGAAATTCGCGGGCCGAATGATGCGGGATTCCTCATTGAGAAAACCCATCACCTCGCGCTGATCGTAGGTGTGGTCCCCGAGGGTGATCACATCCGCGCCCGCTTCGAGGAACTGCTTGGCAATTTTGGTGGAGATCCCTTTGCCGGCGGCGGAATTCTCGCCGTTCACAATGATCATATCCACTTTCCGCTCCCGTTTCATCGGAATCGCAATGTCCAAAAACGCCTGCCGTCCCGCCGAACCCATAATGTCGCCAACAAATAATATTTTCATGCGTCAGACCTACTTAAAGCGGGGGGGAGAGTCAAGCCATGCACGATTTTCCTCTTGAAGATAGATGATGACGATGTATGATGACGTTATGAGAACGATCATTGATGTTCCGAAAGAGATGATTCAAACCCTGGACCGGGTTCGTTTAGCCGAACAAAAGTCGCGTGCGGCGCTGATTCGGGAAGCGATTTCGGAGTATTTGGGAAAAAAGGCTGTACCCTCGGCCGAAGCCGCATTTGGACTGTGGCGTCAGAATCCGGAGGATGGCGTTGAAATGCAACGACGGCTTCGGGATGAATGGGATGACCAATGAAGGCGGTTTTTGACACCAATATCCTCATCGATTACTTAAACGGCATCGAACAGGCCCGCAGAGAATTTGAGCAGTATCGAACTTTGCAGATCAGTATCATTACCTTTATTGAAGTAATGGTCGGGGTCCAAAATTCTGATGAAGAGAACGTTGTCAGGGGATTTTTGGATTCGTTTCAGATCCTGGATCTTTCTGAAGAGATCGGCCGCGAAACCATCCATTTGCGCCGAAAACATAAACTGAAGATTCCGGACGCAATCGTTTATGCCACGGCCAGATTGCAGGGTGGGATGTTGGTGACAAGAAACACTAAGGACTTCAAACCCGAATGGGTGGATATCCGCGTGCCTTATTCACTCTGAAATAGAATCCTCTCGGTCACCTCGGGATCAAGGTCGCCTTTGAGGTGTTGTCCGTCCTGGATGCGGCCTTCGAGGATGTCCACGGCGAGTTGGTCGACGACGAGGCGCTGGATGGCGCGCTTGAGGGGGCGGGCGCCGAAGGCGGGATCGTAGCCGGAGGTGGCGAGGAGTTCTTTGGCTTTGGGGCTTAACTCCAAGGTCATGCGGTGATCTTTGAGCAGGTTTTCGACGCGGGCGAGCTGAAGATCCACGATGGTGTGGAGCTGTTCGGCGCGCAGGCTGTGGAAGACAATGGTTTCGTCGACGCGGTTGAGGAACTCCGGCCGGAAGTGATGGCGCAATTCCAGAAAAACCTCGTTTTCGAGCTGTGTGTAGCCGGCGGCATCGTCGGGATCGATCGACTTGAGCCGGTCGTGAATGAGGGTTCCGCCAATGTTGGAGGTCATGATGAGAATCGTGTTGGTGAAATCGACGGTCCGCCCGTGGCCGTCGGTCAGGCGGCCGTCATCCAACACCTGCAACAGGATGTTGAAGACATCGGGATGGGCTTTTTCGATTTCGTCGAAGAGCAGCACACTGTAGGGCTTGCGGCGCACGGCTTCGGTGAGATAGCCGCCTTCGTCGTATCCGACGTATCCTGGAGGGGCGCCGACGAGTCGACTGACGGCGTGTTTTTCCATGAATTCTGACATGTCGATGCGGATCATGGCCTGCTCGTCGTCGAACAGGAATCCGGCCAAGGCGCGGGCGAGTTCGGTTTTGCCCACTCCGGTGGGTCCGAGGAAAATAAACGAACCGATGGGACGGTTGGGATCCTGCAGGCCGGAGCGGGAGCGGCGCACGGCGGCGGAGACGGCCTGGACGGCGCGGTCCTGACCGACAACACGCTGGCGCAGGTTGGCTTCAATGGCGCGGAGCTTGTCGCGTTCGCCCTGGAGGAGCTTGCTTACGGGCACGTGCGTCCACATGGAGACGATGTTGGCGATGTCCTCTTCATCGACCTCCTGTTTGAGCATGGAGTTGTCCTTCTGGTATTCGGCCAGACGGACTTTGGCCTCTTCGAGCTGTTTCTCGGTGGCGGGAATCTTGCCGTAGAGAATTTCGGCGGCCTTGCTGAGGTCGTTTTCGCGTTTGGCCTGCTCCTGCTGGGCGCGGAGAAGATCCAGCGCTTCGGTGAGGGTGGAAATATCGCTGATGAGCTTTTTCTCCTGTTGCCAGTGGGCCTTCATGCCGGAACATTTTTCCTGCAGGTCGGCCAGGGTGCTTTCCAGATCGGCCAGGCGCTGACGGGAGGGCTCGTCTTTCTCTTTGCGAAGGGCTTCGCGTTCGATTTCGAGCTGCATGACCTTGCGCTGCACCTCGTCGATTTCGGTGGGCATGGAATCGATTTCCATGCGGATGCGGGAGGCGGCCTCGTCCACGAGATCGATGGCCTTGTCCGGCAGAAAGCGGTCGCTGATATAGCGGTGGGAGAGGGTGGCGGCGGCGACGAGGGCGGTGTCCTGAATGCGGACGCCGTGGTGCACCTCGTAGCGTTCTTTCAAACCGCGCAGAATGCCGATGGTGTCCTCGACGGTGGGTTCGTCGACGAGCACCTGCTGGAAGCGGCGTTCGAGGGCGGGATCTTTTTCGATGTGCTTGCGGAATTCGTCGAGGGTGGTGGCGCCGATACAGCGCAATTCGCCCCGGGCGAGCGGCGGTTTGATCATATTGGAGGCGTCAACGGCCCCTTCCGCGCCGCCGGCGCCGACAAGGGTATGGAGTTCGTCGATGAACAGAATGATTTCCCCGCTGGATTCCATGACCTCTTTGATGAAGGCCTTGAAGCGGTCCTCGAATTCGCCGCGGTATTTTGCGCCCGCGAGCATGGAGCCGATGTCCAGCGAGATGACCCGCTTATTTTTCAGACCTTCGGGCACATCACCGGCGACAATCCGCAGGGCCAGTCCTTCGGCGATGGCAGTTTTGCCCACCCCGGGTTCGCCGATGAGTACCGGATTGTTTTTGGTGCGGCGGGACAGGACCTGCATGACGCGGCGAATTTCCGCATCGCGGCCAATCACGGGATCGAGCTTCTGATTGCGCGCGACCTGGGTGAGATCGCGACCGTATTTTTCGAGTACGTTGTATTTGTCTTCAGGATTTGGGTCGTTCACGGTTTGCCTCCCTCTTAGCGATGTTATGGCTTCTTTTAAGTTTTTTGAGTTAATTCCAGTCTGTTGCAACAGGTGCGCACAGGATCCGGACGACGGATCCAGCATGGCCAGCAGCAGGTGTTCGGTGCTGAGAAACTGATCCTTCAGGACCTTCATTTCCTTTTCGGCCCGCTGGAGAAGGCTGTTCAGTTCGCGGCTGATGGCCCGCTGGACGTTTTCGCCCTGCACCCGCGGGAGTTTGGCCAATTCGGCAAGCACCCGGTCCTTCAGGGCCTTCGGCTCCACATGGCAGCGGGTGAGCAGATCCGGGACCAGTCCGTCGGACTGCTCCAGCAGCGCGTGCAACAGGTGCAACGGGGTCATTTCGGAATGTCCCTGCTGCTGCATCTGTTCCTGAGCGGCCTGAAAAGCCTGCCGCGTTTTTTCTGTCATTTGATCGGGTTGCATCATAAATTCTCCTTCTAAATTGTTATTCTAATATTTATTGACGTGATGATCCATAAAATGTTGCATTAAAATTGGTTAGGAGTTTAAAAAATCTATAAAATGGGTCATTTTGACACATTAACCTCTTTAATATCGCGTATTTCATGTATTTTTGAGTGAGTGTGTTATTTTGGCGCAATCGGTCAATAGCTCCATTCAATTCCCTCATTTAATTCGCTCTTGGATACGCCGGTTTGTCTACAGTGAGGCGGAGTAATATTTTTGGAGTAAGGATGGACAGCGGCGGGTTTGAGGATTATGGTGGTGATTATAACGTTTGAATCCGGTTATTATCATGAAAGGTATATATGAAGACGTGTGAACACCATCAGGATATTCGTATTGGGACGCTTGTGCCTGGATCACCCGGCAGTGCCGAGTACATTCGTCAAATTCTTCCACACGGCTTTGAATCGTTCAGTCTTACCTTCTGGGAAACGCTGGGGGACACCGGGCTGGAGGCGCTGGCGGAGTCGGTGGTGCCCCTGGTGGAGGAAAACGGAGCGGTGATCTCGAGTCTTGGGGTGTTTGGAAATCCGTTGGAGCATGATGAGATGGCGGGGGTGACGCGGGAGGCGTTCAAGGCGGCGATTTTGAATGCAAAGGCGTTCGGCTGCGATATTGTGGCGGGGTTTGCGGGGCGGCTGAGGGGACAGCCGATCCATGCGAGCATGGACCGCTTCCGTGAAGTCTTTTTGCCGCTGACGGAGCTGGCGGGGGAGCACGGAGTCCGCATTGCGTTTGAGAACTGTGATATGGGGGGCACCTGGCAGTCCGGGGACTGGAATATTGCGCACAATCCGGCGGCCTGGGAAATGATGTTCGAGGCCGTGCCGCTGCCCAATATCGGCCTGGAATGGGAGCCCTGCCATCAGTTGGTCAGTCTGATCGACCCCATGCCGCAACTGGATGACTGGATGGACCGTATTTTCCATGTGCACGGGAAAGATGCGACGGTGTTCTGGGACCGGATCCGGAAGTACGGGATTCACAGTTCGGTGCATGAGGACATTGCCCGGCCGTCGGTGGCCCAGGCGGTGAAACCGTTTGTGTATCACCGCACCCCTGGTTTCGGGGACAGTGATTGGACGGCGATCCTCTCAAAATTGCGCATGGGCGGGTTCCGGGGCAGTATAGATATCGAAGGCTGGCATGATCCGGTTTATAAAGATGAGCTTGAGATGACGGGCCAGGTTCATGCGCTCAATTATCTGAAGCGCTGTCGCGGGGGCGCGTTTGTTCCCAACCCGGTGTGAGGCTATGAAAGAGACCGATGTTCGCGGATTGCTTTGGTTGGCGGCAATGGTTGCCGGGCTGGTAATGATGATTCCTCTCGTCTGGCTGTATAACGAAGTCCTGGGCCGTTTTGCGGCTGCGGGGCTGGAGCCGGCGGGATGGGTCCGCGATCTGCTGGGATTGGCCGTCGCCATGGCGGGGCCGTTGACGGCGGTTCTGTGGATTCGCGGTCATCTGGACCGCCGCTATCCGGAATCGCGGGGACAATCGGGCAAGATTCCCGATCCCGCGCGGCCTTACAAGCCCGCCAACAAATATCAAAGCTGAGGACAGCTTCGACACCGGTCGATCCGCTCATTGACCCCGTGTGAGATGCGTCCATTCTCAGGATAGGTCTTGCATTTAATCGGGTCTTTTTTTAGCCTGTGGGTATGGGTCAGGATGTGGTAAATTTTGTAAGGTCGATGTTCAGATCGGCAGCATTTTGGAAAGCGGTGCTGAGTCTGATTCTGGCGCTTGCGGTGGCGATGCTGCTTCCGGGATCCGTTTCGGAGGCGGCCAGGCGGGCGGCCTTTGTGTTTGTGTTTGCGGCCGCGTTCTGGTCGATGGAGATTATCCCGCTGTATGCGACCTCGCTGCTGGTGGTGTTGCTCAATATCTTTTTGCTGGCGCGTCCGGGCGGGGTACTGGAGATGGATGACAGCGGATACCAGACCTTTCTGGTGCCGTTTGCCAGTCCGGTGATTATGCTGTTTTTCGGCGGATTTGTGTTGGCCACGGTGTTGCACAAATACGAACTGGACCGGGCAATCGCCGGGCTGCTTCTGCGCCTGTTCGGCACCCGTCCGTTCTGGGTGATGGCGGGCATGATGCTGACTACCGCGTTTTTGTCGATGTGGATGAGCAACACCGCCACGGCGGCGATGATGATCGGACTGGTGCGTCCTTTGTGTCAGCAGTTGGATTCGGATGACCGTTTCCGCACGGGGCTGGTGCTCTCAATTCCCTTCAGCGCGAATATCGGAGGGATTGCCACGCCGGTGGGCTCTCCTCCGAATGCAATTGCGCTGGGAATTCTGACGCAGCACGATATCCACCTGAATTTCCTCGACTGGATGCAGATGGGCGTGCCGCTGGCACTGGTGCTGCTTGTGATTACGGCGCTGATCCTGGTTTTGATGTATCCTCCAAAACACAGGCGGGTTGAATTGACCCTTCATTCGGATCAGCCCTTTGACCTCCGACGCAAAGCGGTGACGGGCATTACCGTGGGGACGGTGCTGTTATGGCTGACCTCCGGACAGCATGGCATTCCGGAAGCGCTGGTGGGGCTCTTGGCGGCGGGGCTTTACGCGGCGCTGAACCTGCTGGACAAGGAGGATTTCAAAAATTTGGAGTGGGACGTGCTGATTCTGATGTGGGGAGGGCTGGCGTTGGGGAAGGGGATGGAAATCAGCGGTCTCTCGGAGTGGATTGTTTCGCTTCCGGTGTTTGAAGCCGAGGGACTTCTGCTGGTGGGCGTGGCCACGTTGGTGGCGATTTTCATGTCTACTGTGATGAGCAACACGGCGACCGCAACGCTGATGATTCCCATCATGATTGCGATTCCGGCCGCCAATCCCATGGTGCTGGCGATCACGGTGGCTTTGTCGTGTTCGTTTGCCATGGCACTGCCGGTTTCAACGCCGCCCAATGCCATTGCTTTCGCCTCCCGCATGATCCGCAGCCGGGATATGCTCATTCCGGGGTTGCTGATTTCTCTAATCTCCTGGGGAATTCTCCTGGCCGGCTATGACATGATGTTAGGCTTTGCCTTTAAATTTATCGATTAATCCCGGAATTACAAAGGCGGAAGTTTGGCTTCGATTTCGGCGCGGCGGGATTCGAGGGGCGGGGGGAGTTTGAGGGCCTGTCCGAGGGTTTCGAGGGGTTCGTCGACGGTGAACCCGGGCTGATCGGTGGCGATTTCGAAGAGAACGCCGCCGGGTTCCCGAAAGTAGACGGAGCGGAAGTAGTGGCGGTCCATCACCGGGGAGGGGAGGTGCCCGCGGGTTTCGGCAAGGTCCTGTAAGGCGGCCTGGTGTGCGTCGTCGGCGGCGCGGAAGGCGATATGATGAACGGCACCGAGGCCCTGCCGGGAGCCAGGGGCGTCCGGATCGGTGAGGAGGTCGATGAATTGTCCGTGGGGGGCGGGGTTGCCGGCGATCAGGCGTTCGCGCTTTCCGTCCCGGGCATGGGGTTGATAGCCCATGGCCAGGAGGAGGTCCCGCGTGGGTGCCGGATTGCGGAGCCGGAGTTCGGTGCTGTCGAATCCGATGATGCCTGTATCCTCTCCGACCGGGCGTTCGACAAGCGCGAGGGCCATGCCGTCGGGATCGGAAAAGAACAGGTTGTCTTCGTCGAAACGGCGTTCGCGGGTGAAGGGAATTTGTTGCGCGCCCAGGCGTTCGGCCCAGGCGGGCAGAGAGCCTGCGGGTACGGCCAGGCGGGTGAGGGACGTGACACCGACGCCGGGGCGGGCGGGGGGCAGGTCCGGCCAGAGAAAAAAGGTGAGCGCGGTTCCCGGGTCTCCAGCGTTGTTGCCGTAGTAGAGATGGTAAGAGCCGGGCACATCAAAATTCACGGTTTTTTTCACCAGACGCATTCCGAGGCGGTCCCGGTAAAAGCGCAGGTTTGCCGACCCGTCGGAGGCGATGGCGGTGACGTGGTGCAGTCCCTGAGTGGGAAGATTCATGAGCTGTTTCCTTGGGGGTAATGTCTTGAATTCAAGGTAAATGGTTTTTGCGGAGTTGCAAGACAGGAGATGTGAAAAGAATAAGACGGGTTTCCGCAGTGGAAAAAGGTTGAACGCCGATGGATTACGGTTAGGATCATATGAAAATCAAATACACTTTTCAACACGGACCATTATGCAATTAAACGGAAACGGTTTGCCGGATGCCAGCGCGCTGGCGTACTTGGAGTCGCTGCAGGAGGAATTTATTCACGATCCTGATTCGGTGTCGCCGGATTGGCGGGCGGTGTTTGAAGGGGAGGGCGGTGGTGCCGCGTTTGTGAATCACCGTGCTTTGCAAGAGGAAATCTCCCGTCAGGTGCGCACCCGTTCGACCTGTGCGCTGATGCCCGGACCCGCGCACGAGGAGCCGGCGATGGACCAGGGGTGGATGGCGAAGCAGGCGGCGGTGCTTCGTCTGATTCAGGCCTATCGGATTCTGGGGCATGTGGCGGCAAAAACGGACCCGATCCGTCTGCGGGTACAGCCCAACGTTCCGGATTTGGATCCGTACGCGCTGGGGCTGACCGAGCAGGACATGGAGGTGGAGTTTAACACCGGAAATCTGGTGGCACCCGATTACATGAAGTTGCGGGATATTGTGCATATGCTGCGGGAGACCTACACCGGGTCGATCGGAATTGAGTTCATGTTCATTTCGGATGCGGACCAGAAAAACTGGCTGATGAAGCGGATCGAGAGCACGCGGGCCAAAGAGACGCTGTCGGTTGAGGAGAAGATGACGCTGCTGTCGCAGTTAACTGCGAGCGAGGGGATGGAGAAGTATCTGCATGTGAAATTTTCGGGGAAGAAGCGCTTTTCGCTGG
Source organism: PVC group bacterium (assembly GCA_003565035.1). Taxonomy (GTDB): domain Bacteria; phylum Verrucomicrobiota; class Kiritimatiellia; order SS1-B-03-39; family UBA6053; genus PXAS01. Next base: position 8,974 of record PXDP01000082.1, read on the forward strand.
AGGGGGGGGAGTCGTTTATTCCGCTGGTGCACGAAGCCATCCAGCGGGCGGGTGCTCAGGGGGTGGATGAGGTGGTGATTGGCATGGCGCACCGGGGTCGGCTGAATATTCTGACCAATGTGATGGGCAAGGCCCCGAGCGCGCTTTTCCGGGAATTCGGGGATCACGTTCAGGGGTTGGATGACCGGATGACCGGGGATGTGAAATATCACCAGGGTTTCAGTTCGGATGTGAAGACCCCGGGCGGGATCGTGCATTTGGCGCTGGCGTTTAATCCGTCGCATCTGGAGATCATCAATCCGGTGATCTGCGGCAGCTCGCGGGCGCGTATGGACCGGGCCGGGGACACGACGCTGACGAAAGTGCTGCCATTGCTGGTGCATGGCGATGCGGCGCTGGCGGGGCAGGGGGTGGTGTATGAAACCGCGCAGTTGGCGCAGACCCGGGGATACAGCACCGGCGGCGCGCTGCATGTGGTGATCAACAATCAGATCGGATTCACCACCAGCCATCCGCTCGATTCCCGCTCCTCGCTGTACTGCACGGACGTGGGTAAAGTGAACAACTGTCCGATTTTCCATGTGAACGGGGATGACCCCGAGGCGGTCCTCTGGGCGGTGCGCACGGCGGTGGATTTCCGGATGAAGTTCAAGAAAGATGTCTACATTGATTTGATGTGTTTCCGGCGGCACGGGCACAACGAGGGGGACGAGCCTTCGGTGACGCAGCCAATGATGTACCGGGCGATCCGCAAGCATCCGGGTACGCCGACGGTCTACGCCAACCGGCTGGAGCGTGAAGGGTTCATTGAAAAGAATACCCAGAAAGAGATGTTCATGGCCTATCGTGACGCGCTGGACGAGGGCGAGCAGGTGGCTCCGAATATTGTGCCGCGGGATCTGCACACCAAGTATTACACGGCGTGGCGTCCCTACCTGAATGGAAAATGGTCGGACAAGGCGAAGACGGCGGTGAGTGTGCGGAAGCTGAAAAAGCTGGGCAATGAGGCCTGTACCGTGCCGGAGGATTTTTCGCTGCATCCCGGGGTGCGCAAATTGATCGATGACCGGGTGGCGATGGTGAACGGCGATGTGCCGTTGGACTGGGGCTGTGCGGAGACGCTGGCCTATGCCTCGCTGCTGGACGAGGGATTCCGGGTCCGGATTTCCGGACAGGACAGTGGCCGCGGCACCTTTTTCCACCGACACGCGGCCCTGCATGACTATAATTCGGGCCGGAAATTTATTCCCCTGGCGCAGATGGCAACCGAGCGGGGCACAAAATTCAATGTGTTCGATTCGATTCTTTCGGAGGAGGCGGTGCTGGGCTTTGAGTACGGATACAGCATGACCGAGCCCGGCACGCTCACGCTCTGGGAGGCGCAATACGGTGATTTCGCGAACGGTGCCCAGGTGCTGGTGGATCAGTTCATCAGCTCGTCCCAGCAGAAATGGAATTTATTTTCGGGTTTGGTGATGATGCTTCCGCATGGGTGGGAGGGTCAGGGGCCGGAGCATTCGTCGGCGCGTCTGGAGCGCTTTCTGCAGTTGTGCGCCCAGGAAAATATGCAGGTGATTGTGCCGTCCACGGCGGCGCAGATGTTTCACGCGCTGCGGCGTCAGTTGGTGCGCAAACTTCGGATTCCCCTGATCATCATGAGTCCGAAAAGCATGTTGCGCAAAAAGGAATCGTTCTCCAGTCTTGAGGATCTGTCCAAGGGCCGGTTTATGAATTTGATTCCGGAGGTGGACACCCACCTGAAGCCGGAGAAGATCACGCGCCTGGTGCTGTGCAGCGGCAAAGTGTATTATGAACTGGCGGCCAAGCGCGCGGAGCGGGAGTTGCGGAATGTGGCGCTGATCCGGATTGAGCAGTTGTATCCGTTTGATGAGCAGGCGCTGAAGCAGGAGCTGGAGCATTATCCGAACCTGCGGGATGTGGTGTGGTGTCAGGAAGAGCCCATGAATCAGGGAGCCTGGTATCAGATTCAGCACCGGCTGCATCAGTGTATCCGCAATCACCACACGCTCAGTTTCGCCGGGCGGGTGGCCTGCTCGGCGCCCGCTGGCGGCAGTCCGCTGCGGCATAATCAGCGCGAACAACTGCTTATTCATCAGGCACTTGATCTTGAAGTTCCCTCCTTTACCTGACATGTTTCTTTTTCTTTTTAACGACCCTAACCTTTCCGAGTGAATCCATGAGTATTGATATCAAAACCCCCGAACTCCCCGAATCCGTTGATGAAGCGACGTTGCTGACCTGGCATGTGAACGACGGTGATGAGGTCATGCGGGATGACAAGCTCGCGGATGTGGAGACTGATAAAATTGTTCTGGAGGTGTTTGCGCCGGCGGACGGGGTGCTGCAGGTGAATGTGGAGGAGGGCGGCACTCTGAAACGCGGGGACGTGATGGGGGTCCTGAAAGAAGGGTCCGCCTCCGGAGCCTCGGGGGACAAGAGCGGATCCGATACGAGCGGAGCCAATAAAAAATCCTCCGATGAAAAAAGTGAACGTGCTGCGGAGGACCGTCCCGGCGGCACCGGGCCGACGGCCAAAGCGGAAGCCGAAAGCAGCGGATCTCCTGCGGGTGAAGAGAAGGTGGACGTTTCGGCTCTTCAGGGGCTGAGTCCGGCGGTACGAAAGCTTCTGCTGGAGCATAATTTGCAGCCGGGTCAGATCCAGGGCACAGGCAAAGACAACCGGATTACGCGTCAGGATGTTTTACGATTTATTGAAGAAACCCCCGAGGCGAAAAAGAATCTCGGACTTGGTGCCCCGGAGCGGGTTTTGGATCTCTCGGTTGCAGGCAAAGCCAGTACATCAAAGCCGGCCGCAGATGACCCGAGCATTAAACGGGTGCCGATGTCCCAGTTGCGCCAGCGGGTGGCCACCCGTCTTAAAGAGGTGCAGAATACTGCGGCGCTTCTGAGTACCTTTAACGAAGTGAACATGAAGCCGGTGATGGATATCCGCGCCAAATACAAAGAGCGGTTTGAAAAAGACTACGGGGTGAAGCTCGGGTTTATGTCGTTCTTTGTAAAGGCCACGGTGGAGGCTCTGAAAAAGTTTCCCGTGATCAACGCTTCTCTGGACGGGAAAGATATTCTGTATCATGAGGCGTATCACATCGGGATTGCGGTGGATTCTCCCCGCGGACTGGTGGTGCCGGTGCTGCGGAATGCGGAGACGATGAGTTTCGCGGAGGTGGAGAAGCAGATCCGGGGTCTGGCCGGGAAAGCCAAGGATGCCAAACTGGCGTATGAGGATTTGATTGGCGGCACCTTCACGATTACCAACGGCGGCACCTTCGGGTCTATGCTGTCCACGCCGATTATCAATGCGCCGCAGAGTGCCATTTTGGGAATGCACGCCATTCAGGAACGCCCCTGGGTCGAAAACGGCCAGGTGGTCATCCGGCCGGTAATGTACCTGGCGCTGACCTATGATCACCGGATCATTGATGGCCGGGACGCGGTGCAGTTTCTCGTGAGTCTGAAACAATCCCTTGAAGACCCCGCGCAGTTGATGCTGCAACTTTGACATGAAGGATCTGGTGTTTTCCTGTCCCGCGTGCGGTAAACCTCTGGTAGTTGAGGAGGAGGCGGCGGGCACAGATATCACCTGCCCTCTGTGTGACACGGAGATC
>PXDP01000054.1 GCA_003565035.1 PVC group bacterium
CGCCCTGGTAACGGGTGGGGATCCCATATTCATTGACTACGACGAACGCATTCTATTGAGGGCCAGTGTGGCCTGGGCTGAATTTGCGGTGGCGGATTTCCTTTTCCTGGAAGGATCGTTTATGATTTCTATTGGTGAGCAGAAGCAGTTTGTTGCTGCCGACACCGGGGTCATCAAGGCAATAAGCGAAGGCACAAATTCACCGATTCCGTTGGACCGGATCTTTCATGACGTGGAAATTCTGACCATCGGGGCGATTGATGTCAGCGGTTTTGCCGGGATTGGGGATTGGAAATCCGAGAACCGGGTCGGTATTGCCATCGATAATGCGAGTTTTGGCATGGCACTCTTGCGCCCAACCGGTTTGGGCGGGCTCTCCATCCCGGGTCTTGACGGATTTCTTCCCACCTATCTGGCCGTCAAGGCGGAAATTGAGTCCGGCGGTCTGGTCGGGATGGAGGATTATCTGAATGTGACCATCGAAAATGCCGAGGTGAACATCAATACCGGGTTTATTCCCGGTTTGCCGCCGCCCTTGATGGTTCTGCCGATGCCCTATATTGACTTTACTCAGAACCGACTGGGACTGGACGGCTTCGAGGAGATTCTGGAGTTGGTGGAAATGCTGTTCCCGGACGGGGACCTTGCTCTCCTGCAGGCGCTGGTCGGACCGGTCTTCGGTCCGAACGGTCTGGAAATCGATACCGGGCTGGAGGGGCGCTCCATCTTTCTTGATTTTGATGATGAAATTATTCAGGCCAAAGTGGAATACATCGAAGGCAGCATTCTCGGGCTTCTGCAGATAGGCGGTTCGATGGCCTTCACCAAGCGCGGGTCGGAGGAAATTATTGACACCAGTGGAAATACCCGGACTGTGACCTCTCTCGCGGTCGGTATTAATAATGTCTATGCCTTTGCGGGTGTCGGCGGGTATTGGGGACGAAATCCTGACAACAACCGGATCGACGGATCCGTCCGCAATGAATCCGCGATTGGGGTGGCGATTGATAATCTTAAGATCGGTGCCGTCTTTATGATGGACCTCGATATTACCAATCCCGGAGTCTTCTTTGCCGCGGATGCCAGCCTGGATATGGCCGGGCTGGTGGGGACCGATGCTTTCCTGGCTGCACAAATTTTTGACCTGGCCCTTGAAATCAATCAGGCGTTTACGTTTGACTTGTCCGTGGCGGATTTCAGCCGTTCCACGTACCGGATCAACGAGGACGGGTCTGTGGATCGCGGGGGGTGGGAATTTGGTGAAGAACTTGAGGAAGGTTTCCAGATTGGCTATTTCCTCGACACCGGCGACATCAACAACCCGATTATTCTCTCCTATGATGCCCGCCTGCTGCGTCTGCAGGGCCAGGCTGAGTTCAATCTGCTGGATATTGCCACGTTGGACGGTGCATTTGAGATCAAGGTTACCGATCAGGAATTCACGCTGTTTGTGGATGCCTCCGCATTTATTGCCGGGTTCCTGAGCGCGGATGCCCAGGCCTTGGTCATCATTGATTCCCGCGGACTGGCTGCCCGGGCCACTCTGAGCAATTACAGCTACAATTTGCCGGGGCTGTCCATTGAAGTGGATATTCTGGAATTGATTGTCAACACCACCGGTCAGGTCATGCAATATGAGGTGCCGGAAGAATTCCAGGCAACCCGGGGCCTGCCGCCGATTCTTGAGATCACGAATATTCCGCCGGGGATGACCGATCCGGTGAGTTTCTACTTCTCCGTGGTGGGTGAAGGCAAAATCACCCTGCTTGAGCTGGTGGAAATGGAAGGGTCCTTCAACTTCCTCATGAGTTTCCAGGACAGTGCGCTGGTGACGGTGCTGAATTTCAATATGACCCTCTCCATGCCCCTCCTGGAGCCGCTGCCTGTCGCGGGCACACTGGGGATCATACTCGGACCGAATGGTGGTCTGTACGGCTCGCTGCAGATCGGGGCGGAAACCGGATCGGTGCTGATGCAGCTTGGGCCGGTGTACATTGCCGGAAATCTGCTCTTCCAGGTGAATACGACCAGTCAGGGTCAGGAAGTGCAAACGATTCTGGTGGATGACGACGGCTTCTTTACCGGGTTTGGTACGGCCACGCTGGCACCGACTATGCTTCGGTTTGCTGTGGCAGGTGATCTAGTCATTAACGATCTAATAACCTTCAAAGGCCGTCTGGATCTGACCGTGGATGAAACCGGGTTTGATGCGTACATGATGATGATGCTGGATATTGGTCTGGCGCAGTTGGATGTTGAAGGTGCTTTCTCCATTTTCGACACCCCGGACGGGGTGGTGCTTGCCATGGGCATCGAGGTCTCTGTGGCCCTGTCTCTGGGGCCGATTGAAATCGGCGGCAGTGCGCTGGTTCAGATTAACACCGGCAATGAGGATTACGTCCGCGGCGGCATTACTGTCGAGGCGGGCACGCTCTTCCAGTTGGCGATTCAGGGCTATCTGGATTTGTTTGACGGAGCCTTCCGTCTGGAAGGTGCCCTAGGTATTCTGATTTCGTCCGACAAATTTGAAATGTCGGTGAATGCCGCGTTGATCATGCCCTTGGTGAATCCACTGATGGCCGTCGGCGTTCTGGTGATTGTGGATGACGGCATCTATGGCAGTCTGGAGGTCGGAGGGAATTTGGAGGACGAAATTCCCCTGTTGATTGGCAATGCCCACTTCGGGATTGGTGGTCGGATTAAGCTTCAGCTTAACACCACAGGAACCGCGCGATCCGTGCCCGTATTGATTGTGGATCCGGAAACGGGTGTGGTTACCGGTGAAGGGACAGAAATGCTGGCGGCCAACTCCTTCTATCTGCTGGTGGCCGGTCAGGTGTCTATTTTGAATTTTGTCAACGTCGATGGCCGGGTAGAAATTCGGGTGGATGGTAACGGACTCAAACTTGAATTGGATGCTTCTGCCAATTTCGGACCCTTTGGGCGTCTGCGGGTTGCCGGGGGCGCGATCATCACGTCGTCGGGCCATTTGGTGATTCTGATTGATATAAATGCCAGTATGGGACTGGGTCCGTTCAACGCCCAGGGGGTCTTCACACTGACGGTGAACACCAGCAACCAGACGCAGACGCTGGTCGGGCGGACGATCGCAGCCGAGAGCTTCTTTGTGCGGGTCCGTGCGGAGGTGTCGGTCCTTCTCTTCAAGGGTGTGGGCGATATGACCCTGAGTGTGGAGGGAGGGGTCTTCACCTTTGCGATCAACCAGTTGTCGATCAACTTCTTCAACATCATCCAGGTCGGGGTCCAGGGCTGGTTCAAATCAAACGGAACTTTCAGTGTGACCGGTCAGGCGACCTTCAATGTGCCGCTGGGACCCTTCGTTCTGTACGGCGGTGTCCGGCTGAACTTTACCCACAACAGCTTCGAAGGCGAGATGTGGGGCGGGGTGCGGATTTCGCTGAACTTCGGCCTGTTCAAGATCCGTTTCACGCTGGCGGAAATCCGGGCCGGCCTGACGATTACCACGGCGATGGCGCAGGGACGTCTCTCAATTCGCGTGGGGCCGGTAACGTTGCGCGGTTCGGTGACCTGGACGTGGGGTCCGCCGCCGGTTCTGGCCACCCGCCAGGGCAGCACCCTGATTTTGAATACGGGAACCCGTGCGCATCTCCGCGGATCCAATTTTGCCAATGTCGCGAATGAGGAATTCGGGATCTATCAGGAAAACGGAAAAACTGTGGTCCGTGCCATGGGATATGAGCAGTCCTTCTCGGGAATCACCAATATTGTGGCCAACATGGGCGATGGTGACGATTTCCTGATGGTCAGTGAAGAGGTCACCGCAGCGGTCAGCGCATCCTTCACCGGCGGGGAAAACGTGATCATTTATGCGGGCACAGGCAATGCGACCGTGACCCTTCACGGTGGAACGAACACCGTCTACACCGGTGCCGGCAACGACCGGATTTACATTTATGGCGGCAGCAATCTGATTTATGTCGGTGACGGCAATGACTTTGTGGATGCCTCCGGCAGCAGTGGAACCAACGAAGTCTATGGCGAAGCCGGAAATAACACAATCATTGGCGGTTTTGGAAATGACATCCTGCACGGCGGCACCGGAAACGACAATATCCGGGGCACCGCCGGGAATAATCAGATTTTCGGAAACAACGGCGACAACGAACTCCGGGGCGGCACCGGCAATGATCTGATTCACGGCGGCACCGGAATGGACCGTATTTGGGGCACGGCCGGAAATAATACGATCTACGGCAACTTCGGGGACAACATCATTCGCGGCGGTACCGGGGATGATGTGATCTATGGCGGCGTCGGTAACGAAACCATTTACGGCACGGCCGGCAACAACTGGATTCTGGGTGGCGGCGGCAGTGACACGATTTATGGCGGCACCGGCAACGATGTGATCTATGGCGACAGGGGCCAGGTCGGCACTGTGGCCACGATCGCGGCTCCCGGTGGAAACAATACAATTGATTTGATGACCTATGGCGGTGGAAATAATATTGTCTTCGGCGGCGCCGGAAATGACACCATCATTGGCGGACCCGGCAACGATATTCTCGTTGGCGATTACGGTCGGATTCAGGGCGGTCAGCTGATTGTGGACAGCACGGTCGGCGGACACGACACGATTTCGGCCGGTGGCGGAAATAACATCCTGGTGGGCGGTGCCGGAAATGATATCCTGACCGGCGGCAGCGGCAATAATGTGCTGGTGGGTGACAATGCCACGGTTCAGCTTTCCGGACAGCTTGCCACTCAGGTCACCACGCTGACAAACGTGTCCGGCAATGATGAACTTACCGTCACCCAGGGGAACAACTTCCTGTTTGGCGGCGGTGGAAATGACACGCTGACCGGCGGCAGCGGCAACGATGTGATTTTCGGGGACAACGGAGTGGTCAGTCTGAACCAATCGGCCGGCCACCTGTTGAGTTTTGCCTCCACCGATTTCGGATTCGGCGGATCCAATACAATTGAAGGTACGGCCGGAAATAATCTGCTGATTGGCGGTACCGGAAGCGACACGGTCACGGGCGGATCCGGCAACGACATTCTCTTCGGAGATCACGGAACCGGTACGGTGGTGGATGGGGTCGTGGTCCGTGCCTGGACGATCGCTCCGGGCTCCGGCGGAGCCGATGTCCTGGATGGCGGCGATGGCCGCAATGTGATTTTCGGCGGTCAGGGTGGTGACACGATCACCGTGGACTCGGAATTCAATCTTATCTTCGGTGACCACGGCGAGGCTGTGTTTGATGACGGTTCCTCCGAGGCCTGGACCGCCTGGGCAACGGACACCTCCAACGGAGGAAACGATGTGATTCAGACCGGCGGGGGCACCAACGTGGTGTTCGGTGGATTCGGCAGCGATCAGATTTCCGGCGGCAGCGGTGATGACTACATCGTGGGTAATTTTGGCCGGGTCTATTTAACCGCCGCCGGGGCAGTGCTGCGTCTTGCTTCCACGGATCCTTCGCAGGGCGGAAGCAACGTCATCAGTACCGGTGACGGCCGCAACGCGGTGATTGGCGGACGCGGGGATGACCGGATTACCGGCGGCAGCGACAACGATATTCTGATCGGAGACAACGGCTTTATCAACTTTGGCGGTTCGTTCGGTTTTGATCTGGCCTCCACGGACACCGCGCACGGCGGCAAGGATGTCATCGTCAGCGGCGGCGGAAATAATTTGGTCATTGCCGGCTCCGACGATGATCATGTGACCCTGGGCGCCGACTCCAACATTGCCCTGCTGGACAATGGCACGATCTTCCGCGATGCGGCCGGCGAGCCGATCCGGGTGCTGAGTTTGGCGAATGATGTTCATGCAGGCGACGATACTGCATTTGGTGGCGACGGAAATGCAATCATCGTTGGCGGTCTGGGAGATGACACGATCCACGGTGAAGGCGGCGACAATATTCTCTTTGGTGACAGTGCGGATCTGGTTCCGGGGCTGTATCAGTCCAGTGACACGTCAAGAGGGGGAACCAATACGCTGACCGCCGGAATAGGTGACGATATTCTGGTGGGCGGATTTGGTGGGGATACCCTTTCCAGTTCCGGCGGCAGCAACCTCTTGTTTGGGGATAACGCCCGGATCGAAACCACCGCTGTGAATTTCCTGGCACCCGGTATCCGGATGGAGGCCGGCACGCTGGATCCGCAGTTCGGCGGAAACGACACGATCACCGGCGGCAGTGATAACGACATTATTTTCGGCGGATTCGGAACGGATACACTTCATGGCGGCGCGGGCGATGACATCCTCTTCGGAGATCAGGGCCGGGTGGTGTTTGATCATGGAGTGGTGACAGGTCTGGTGTCCGGTCAGAGCTTTGTCAACGGAGCGTTTGTCCGGGCCACAGACCACGGCACCGGCAACATCATTACCGCAAGCTCCGGAAACAACATTGTCTTTGGCGGTGATGCGGACGATCACATCACCACCGGCAACGGTAATGATCTTCTCTTCGGCGATCATGGTGTGGTCGGTTTCGGGTTTACCTGGAACGGAACGCCGAATGTGTATGATATCTTTACGCATTACCACAGCGCATTTGGTCACGATATTCTCCATACCGGCAACGGAAACAATTTGGTTCTGGCCGGCGGCGGCGGGGATACGGTCCATGGCGGACGCGGCAATGACCGTATCCTGGGGGATAACGGACGGTTCCTGCGCAATGCCTCGCTGCAGGTGCTGAGAATGATCAGCGAAGAAAACGACATACACGCGGGGAATGATACGATCCACGCCGGACCTTCCGGTGAGAACTACGTGTTTGGCGGCGCCGGCGATGACAAAATTTATGGCGGCAGCGGTCGCGATGTCCTCCTGGGCGACAATGGGGTGGCGGTGTTCGCGGACGGCAGTCCCCAGGCCTGGGATATTTGGTCCACCAATCCGGAATTCGGCGGCCAGGACGAAATCCATGGCGGTGACGGTGATGACATCATCCTTGGCGGCGCCATGCACAACTTTAATACGCCGAACACTCAGAATTTGGGCAATGTCCTGAATGGCGACCGGGGCGATGATATCGTCATTGGCGCGAACGCCCGGATTATCCGCAATGCCGCCCGTGAGGTTCTCCGGATTGAGACCATTGATCCGGAATGGGGAAGCAATGACCGCATCAATGTTGCCGAAGGTCTGCGTCCGAACGCCAGCCGCGGAAGCAATATCCTGATTGGCGGCACCGGGGATGATATAATTCATGGCGGCTGGGAAAGTGTTCCCAATCTGATCATCGGTGACAATGCCGTGGTGGTGTTTGCCGACGGGTCAGATCAGGCACACGATATCTGGACCACCCACCCGCAGTGGGGCGGCAGTGATGTGCTGATCGGCGGTCCGGCGAACGATATCATCATCGGCGGCAGCGGCGGATCGGATCATTACACTACCACGTCCCTGAACGGCACCTACAAGGTTGAAGCGGGCGTGCTCACCTTTACCGCGCCCGGACATGGCATGACCGTGGGACGGGTGGTTTGGGTTGATTTCAAGGACGGCTCCGCTGTGGAAGGCCTGTTTGAAATTGTGGCCGTGAATGGAAATGTGCTGACCCTCGCGGTTCCCAACTGGGTGGGGATGGATCTGCCTGCTGCACCCACCGGGAATACCCAGGGCGATGCACTGCTGCACCGCGGCGGGGATATCATCAGTGGCGGGCGCGGCGATGATATTCTGCTGGGTGACGGTGCTTATATTGAACGGAGCAGTCCTACACAAATCCTGAACATCCGTTCGAAGGATCCCGAATTTGGCGGTCACGATAAGATTGACCTCTTCGGCAACATGGGCAATGAAATCATTATTGGCGGTCATGGTGATGATCATATCCGTGGCGGTGAGCAGGATAACGGCCGGGACATTATCTTCGGTGACTGGGCCTTTATCGATTTCACCACCTACCGGAATGTGATTCAGGACATCTCCGTTCCGAATCAGCGACTGCTGTTTGTGAATGCGATCGCGACCGATCCAGAGCATGGCGGCAATGATGTCATTGAAGGCGGCACCGGCAATAACCTGATATCCGGCGGACCGGGGAGCGACACGATTACGGTGGGTTCCGGCAACAACGTCATTGGTGGCGATATGCTCTTCTTCGAGCGCAACCGCTTCAACAAACTTTCCATGGTGCATTCTGTCTTCCCGGACATTGAGAGCGGCGACAATGTGATTCATGGCGGCAGCGGTAACGATGTCATCATCGGCGGCACGGGGAACAGCTGGATTGATGCCGGTGCGGGTGACGACATCGTCTTTGGCGATCACGGTGCGGTCGTGTTCTACCGCGAAAGTGCCCGCGACAATGACATCTTCTCACTCTATCCCCAGTTCGGGGGCGAGAATACGATCTTCGGTGGCGAAGGGCGGGATATTATCATCGGCGGAGCCAACGGACGTCAGAGCGCACCGGCCCTGCTGGAAGGACGCACGGTCACGGTCGATGAAAACGGGTATGTGACCCGTGAGGGCGGTTACGGTGTGGGCGGCAACATCATTTACAGTTCGCCCGCCGATCCGAATCTCCCCTGGTACGATGATATTATCTTCGGTGACAGCGGATATGTGCAGCGGACCCTGAACGGGGAAGTCACATTCCTGACTACCCGCGAATACACGCTGGAACTGGAGACCCGCATTTTCGTTGGCTACGGCGAACTGACCGGACTGTTCAAAGATGCTTTGGTGGCAGGGATGCCCGAAGCCGATGGCATGGTGTACTGGCAGGACTGGGGCGGTGACGATGTGGTGAACTGGGGCGTTGGCAATTCCGGAAACAACATCATCTTCGGCGGTGCCGGAAACGATGTGCTCGACGGCGGGCCCGGAAACGATGTGATTCTCGGAGACAATGGTCAGGTCCGTCCCATCAATGGCCAGATCATTGTCGAAAATGTCCGCTCCACCCATCCGGGCTCTGGCGGGAATGATTTGATTTACGGCGGTGCCGGTGATGACATTCTCATGGGCGGTCCCGGTGACGACCTGTTGGTGGGCGGCACCGGCAATGATCACCTTTGGGGTGACGGCGGGGATGACATTCTTTGGGGCGGACTGGAGCAGATTCACTGGACCAACTTCCGGGTTCTTGAAGGCGAAACGCTTGAAGACAAATTCGAGCTGCCGCCGAACTGGGCCGTAAATGAAGCGGAATATCCCACCGGATATCAGCCGCCGCTGATTACCGCGAGGGTCCTGAACGGACAGCGGATCGAAGGTACCGTTCTGGACGGCAACAATGTGCTGCGCGGCGGCTTCGGCAATGATATTCTCTTTGGCGGCGGCGGGAATTCCGACCTGGACGGCGGCCCCGGTAACGACTACATCGACACGGGTGCGGGCACAAACATTGTCACCGGTGGCGGCGGCGATGATGTGATCCGTTCCGGCGACAACGGCAGTGTGATCCAGGGCGACTTCCCCTTTGTCGGCAGCTTTGATTCCGTGAATCCCTGGATGCGGGTCGGAGATGTGGGTACGCCCGCAGAACCGTTTGAGTACTTCATCTTCCGCGGGTTCTACACCGGACGGGATCAGATTTACGGCGGCATGGGTGACGACCGGATCTTCCCTGATGGCGGTGCCAGCGATGTGTTGACCTTCCAGAATTACACGACGGTGGAATTGACGCTGAACGGTGAACTCTACACCGCAATCCGTCAAACCACCGCTGCCAAAGGCATGAACCCCGGTATAAATTATGCCTATACCTGGTTCAAGTTTGTCGGCGGTAACAATGACGTGGAAATCCGTTCGCTGTCTGCCGACCCCACTCTGTATGGCTGGGACATCTATTTCTACGACCGCGGGGCGGACGGCCAAGGGGTGACGGTTGACTTTGACCGGGCCCTTAAAACGATGTGGATCGGCATTGAAGTTGGAATCACGAATGCGGTGGATGTCCAGGAGACGCTGGTGAACACGGCCAATTCACCCTTCCACAGTTATGCATACTACCGCGGTCCCGACGAAGTTGAGTTCTCAGACCATGGTGACGGTCCCTCCAGTCAGTTGGGTCAGCGGGTGTATGGCGTTGGCGGCAGCAATACCCTTTATTCCTGGGCTCCGACCGATAACCCTGACCAGTGGCAGTATTATGGCACCGAACTCCGCGGCGGTACAGGCAATGACTTTATTTACGGCAATATCCGCAGAGACCGTCTCTTTGGCATTGGCGGCAATAACTTCCTGGGTGGCTCGTATCTGATCGGCCCGAACTACGCACCCAATGAGCGCGGTCCCGGAGAAGGACCCTTCTCTGTGGGCGGTGACAATCTGCTGGTGGGCGGTCCCGGAGATGACGTGCTGCACGGCGGCGGCGGCGATGATATTCTCTGGGGCGGTGGCGGCAGTGACTGGCTGGAAGGCGGCGACGGGCTGGACACCCTTTACGGCGGTGCCGGCATCGATATTCTGGTTCTGGATGTGAAGCCCTATTATCAGGTCTTCGGCAATGTGATTGACGGCTTCTTCGGAAATGCCTTCCGTAATGACGTGATCAATGACAACGCCACCGACATTCTCCTGATTGAAGGGACGAATTTAAATGACTTCATCATCATTTCCGGTGAAACGGCGCTGCTGAGTTCCAATGCCCGCCCGGAATTGGGGCCGGAATTCAATTTCAATCAGTCTTTCCGTCTTTCTCTCCGCTATAATGAAGACGATCCGCTCTACACGGATCTTCTGGAGATCGAACACGAAGGCACCCTGATTGAACTGGTCGATTACATCAACAATGAGGTGCTTGCCGAAAGCACGCTTGCCGGGAAAATTGAGGTGATTCTCCGGGGTCAGACCCTCGCATTCCTGACCCGCGGCTTCGGGGAGTATGCGGAACTCTCACTTACCGAACTCTCTGCGGTCAGCGGTGACGACATCGGCCTGGAAAACCTTGGTTTCCAAAACAACCAGATCGGTGTGGGCCAGATGGTGGTGGATATTGCGATCTGGAATCCCAGAACCGGGGTGGACATGAGCCTGGTGGATCCGATGGACCTGCTGCGGAACTGGGACAATGAAGAAGACCTGCCGATTGAATTTGTCCGGCATGGGGATGCACCTCCTGGAAGCAATCCGCGCAGAACCATCCTCTCCACCTGGCGCGATGAAGAGGGACGTCCCCTGGTGGAGCAGTTCCGAATTAACGGAGGGGGCGGTGATGACATTCTTGGCTTCGCACCGGGACGCAATGCGCTGGATGTATCCGGCCTGACCGAGCGCAGCCGTGACTGGGTGGGGGTGATTGACGGCGGACCCGGCAACGACATCCTCTTTGGCTCCAATGGCCGGGATCAGATTTTCGGCGGCTTCGGATCGGACATCATCTACGGCTTCGGCGGCGATGACCAGCTCTGGGGCGACGGACCTGCAGAAGGCTCCCCCGGGGATGTGAACATCATTTATGGCGGTCAGGGTAACGATGACATCATCGGCGGCAAAGGCGAAAACTTCCTCTTCACCTGGTCGGATAACCCGAACCGCGGCGGACCGAATGATCCGTCCCAGTCGCAGCTGCATTTTGTGGATGGGGAATCCCTGCTGATTCTGCCCACGCCTTCGGAACTGCATTTGCCCACGGGCGCTTTGACGGTGACCAACTTTGTTTCTGGCGCGGATACGGTGCGTTTGATTGGCACGGCGGATCTGCCGGTCAACGGCCGCTTGCAGAACGACGCGCGCTTTGCGATTCTGGTGGGCGGCAACGCGGTGCCGGTGGAAGTTCTCGTGCGTGCCGAAGACACGATGGAGAACGAAACCATTGCACAACTTCTGCAGGTGATCCGCGACGCGCTGACCCAGGGCCGGCTCGCGGACGGACGGCGCGTGGATCTGAGTGCAGCGGTGACCATCGGCCGTGAAGGCAACCGTCTCACCTTCACCACCACCGGCACCCAGCTCCGCGTGGGCGCGGTCAGCGACAGTGGCAGTGATTTGATTCTTGGCGATTCACCCGTTGAAAGCGACTGGGGCGAAATCAACTTCGGGGCACCGGAATTCAGCCGCTATTTAGGACCGGATGCCGCCCAGACGCTTCCGGCGGAAATCCGTCTGAATGTCGCATTTAATTCCGACACCTTCACCCTGCCGGCCCTGCGTCTGGACAGCTCCCTGCTGTTTGAGTCGATGACCGTCCGGGATCTGGCCCGCCTGCTGAACGAAGCCCTGGCACAGATCAGCACCCCGGACGGTCAGTTTGCCCGCCTGGATCATTTCATGGAATTTGTCGCGGTCAACGGCAACACGGAACTCATGCTCCGCAGCCGTCTGGACCGTCTGCAGGTGGTGGACCGGACGGATGTTCTGCGGATTGTGGGCCGCGACGATGCTCCGGTTACCGGAAATCTGACCACGGATATGCACTTTACCGTGATCGTCGGGGAAGAGGGGCGTCCGGTGGATATTCACGTTCCCTTCACCCGGACACGGGCAAATCTGACCCTGGATATGCTGATTCAGGATATCAATGAAGCGATTGCCACGGCCACCTTCCATGACGGCACCTGGGCAAACCTTGGCAAGGTCGTTGAAGCCGTGCGCGATGGAAACCGGGTGGTGCTGCAGACCAAAGGAACGCTGCTGCAGATCAACACCACGGCCGCCA
>PXDP01000141.1 GCA_003565035.1 PVC group bacterium
AAAAGCTCTCGAATGGCTGCGGATTGGCGAACTCACCACCGACAATCTTGGTTTCTTCACCGCATCCCCGGATGTATTCCATCTTCCCAGTGGTCCAAATCCACCATTTTACTTGGTGGGAGACGAGTTTTTTGGTCATGGAGGGACTCCGTCCACCGTTGAGGAAGCCACGTCATACGTATTGAAAAGCGCGGGCACCTCCGCTTCTCATTGGCTTCGTGGGTGCCTCCGCGTAGAGATTTCCGATGAGGTTGATGAGGCGTTCTCCACTTCGGTTCAACAACTGCTTTCACCGCTGCCAAACAGAACCCCAAGGAATGTGGTCGATTGGCTCACGTATTACGTACACCGCCCTTGTTGGAGCTACTCGGCTGGAAACTGCAAAGAACCCACCATGGCCGTCCGCCGTCCATTTATGGCGGATGAAATCATCGCGTTTGTCTCTACATTCCCCGAAGCTTTGCGCAATGACAAGACGGTTTACTACGAGATGCTTCGTCGCCACATGCCGCAAACCCTCCGGTTTCCCAGGACCACGGCTAACAGTCTGTTTGATTGGCCTCGACGTTTTCGGAACCACGCGCCGACACGGGAATTTCTTCTCCACGCGATCCGCCACGAAGCCCTGTTGGACGGCCCCATGCGGCGGTATCTGGATGCCGATGCCATTCTCTCTTTTGCGGAAGCATATTTTTCACAGAATGAGGCAGGCACTTCACAGCGGTTTTTTGGACACCACGCGGTAAATGTGCGAAGGTGGCTCGGCAAAAACCCTTATACACGAGGCGCGACACGACACTTGTCCAATCTGATCAAAAAACCAAGCAAATCGACGCAACTGAATCCAACGCACTTGGTCCGTAGACTCGCTTTGTTGAGCCTTTTTATTCAAGAGCTTGAGAACGGCGGTTTTTCCACACTCCCACCGAAATGAAAATTCTTTACTTAGACCAGTACTATAATTCGCCAACCATGCCGGGAGGTTCCCGGGTGTATGAGATGGCCAAACGACTCACCGCCGCCGGACACCAGGTGGATGTGGTCACGTCCTACCGGGACAAACATGATGAATCCGGTTGGTTTGCCACGGAAGAAGGAGGAGCCACCATACACTGGCTGCCGGTTTCCTATGCAAATACCATGGGGTTCCTGCGCCGCATTCTGGCATTTTTCCGCTTTGCGGTTCGCGCCGCGTTTAAAACGGCTTCATTACAAGCGGACGTTGTTTTCGCCACCAGTACGCCGCTGACAATCTGTATTCCCGGCATATACGCGGCCAAACGCCAAAAAATACCCATGGTCTTTGAAGTCAGAGATCTCTGGCCCGAAATGCCCATTGCAGTGGGTGCCTTGAAAAACCCCCTGACGATTTGGGTGGCCCGAAAACTGGAACGGTTCGCCTACCGACATGCCGCCCGTGTGGTGGCCCTTTCTCCGGGAATGGCCGATGGCGTGGCCTCCACCGGATATCCCCGTGATCGTATTCATGTGATTCCCAACAGTTGTGATTTGGATCGTTTTGCGCCTGATTCATCAGCAGAATCCCGGTTTAGGAGCCGCTATCCTGAACTGGGCACTGGCCCGATTGTCCTCTATGCGGGCACCATGGGACGCGTGAATGAAGTGAGCTATCTGGTACGAGTTGCGGCATCGGTCAAATCCACCACGCCCAATCTTCGCTTTGTGGTGTTCGGAGAAGGCTCCGAATCCGAAAAAACCAGGGAATTGGCAAAGGAACTTGGTGTGCTGGATGTGAATTATTTTCAGTACGACCGAATACCTAAAGAACAGGTAGTCGATGCATTTCTGTCTGCGACATTGATCACTTCCATTTTCGCACCAATTCCGGAAATGGAAAAAAACTCCGCGAATAAATTTTTCGATGGTCTGGCCTCTGGAAAACCCATCGCAATTAATTATGGCGGTTGGCAGGCGGACCTGCTCGGGGAATCCGGCGCGGGATTGGTCTTGGACCGTAACCCGGAAGTCGCGGCCAAACAAATGGCGGATTTTCTTTCTGATTCAGAAATGGTCGAAAAGGCGGGACTGGCAGCCCGAAAGCTGGCAGAAGAACGCTTTTCCCGGGATAAACTCGCCAAAGAGCTGGATTCGGTACTTCTTTCAGCGGTGGAAGAGTATAAACCACGGAATACACAGAATACACTGAATTCAAAGTAGTGATTTTTCATCTTCATATCATTACCCCCCTGGAACCTAAGCACCTTGCCTCACAGCCCTCGTAACTCCTCTGTGCCCTCAGTGTTCTCTGTGGTAAAAACTCGCCTCTCCCTTCCCCCTTCCGTGTTTTCCGTGTCTTCCGTGGTTACCCCCTCTTCATCCCGCATCGCCGTACTTGGTCATTTTGCCGACGGTTCCGAACGAGTGGACGGTCAAATCCTCCGTACCCGGATTGCGCGGGACGAGCTGTCGCGTCGGATTGGGCCTGATCGTGTGCTTTGGGCGGATACGGGGTATCTGAAGCAAAAACCTATCAAAAGTGTTTGGGCGATCTGGAGGACTTTGCGAAAGGCCCGGACCCTGGTCATCCTTCCCGGCCCCCGGGGACTTTCCACGCTCCTCCCTTGGTATCTGCGGTGGAAGCGGAAAACCGAAGGGAAAATTCACTATTTGGTCATCGGTGGATGGTTGCCCCGTCATTTGCAGGCAAAGCCCCGTGAGATCGCTCGGGTAAAGCAATGCGACTCCGTGCATGTACAGACGCGCCGTATGCTGAAAGAACTGGAGGAACTCGGTCTCAACAATGTGAACCTGCTCCCGAATGCAAGACGATTTCCGATGGATCGCCCCGTTTCAGGGCCCGTGGCGTCCCCCCTCCGCTT
>PXDP01000084.1 GCA_003565035.1 PVC group bacterium
AAGACGCCTCGCATCATTAACCGAACGTACGGGATTCAATACGAGGTCATTGGAAAAGGCAATGGTATAAAGTGGAAGGATGTTATAGATAATCCTCTCATACAACGGGTAGAATATGTCGATGATGACGGGGAACTTAGGTCTATGCTCGTCGAGAAACAGGAGGCAGAGGTATTCATCCGGATACCGTATTACACCGATGCACGGGCAGTACAATTTTATATTCTTGAAGAACCGGCTGCCGGAGCTCATAAAGATGCTCCGTCACAAAGATTTCTCGGTCGTGTAGAATTACCTTAAAAAAACGTAAGGATCTGAGACCTATGAACGCAGCTAAAAAACAAAATCGTTGTATGTGCATAGCCATTCTCATAATTATTGCAACGACGAATTTATTCTCTGAACCCTCTTCCGAAAAAATACTAAATAACGGCCCCACAGATAAACGCATCAATATAGTTCTTCTGTCAGAAGGATATGTAGAAGACGAGCTTGATCAATTCAAAACCGATGCACTGGACCTGCTCGAATACCTTCTGACTGTATCTCCTTACGACCGGTATAAAAATTATTTTAACGCTTTTTCTATATCGGTTGCGTCGAATGAATCCGGTTCAACACATCCCTCGCTTGGTATTTACAGGGACACTTATTTTCAGAGCACTTATGATACATTTGGTATCCGTAGGCTTCTTACATTATCCACTGAAGGACAAGAAAAAGTTTATCAACTCCTGATGGAGTTTGTTCCCGAATATGATATAGTGCTTGTTATCGTGAATGATTTGGAGTACGGTGGAAGCGGCGGCCCGATTGCCGTCACCTCGATAAACCCGTACGCACCTGAGATAGCAATACACGAGATAGGTCACTCGTTTGCTCATTTGACCGACGAATACGAGACAGAATTTCCGGGATGGACTCCCGTGGAGTTTCCCAACGCCACCCGCGAAACGCGACGCGAATATGTAAAATGGAGAAATTGGTTTTTACCCGATACACCGATCCCCACACCTCCACTCTCAGAATACAGTGAAATCGTCGGTTTATTTGAAGGAGCACAGTATCACACAACCGGTTGGTACAGACCTAAACTGGATTGTAAAATGAGGTCGCTCGACGTCCCGTTTTGCGAAGTGTGTGTCGAAAACCATATTAAATCGATTTATACTTTTATCAGTCCAATAGATGATTATTTCCCGGAGGAGGATCATATTACATTCGAAGACGTACAAGATGAGGTTGATCTTGGTATTATAATAATGGATCAATCCGGGAAAGAAATCATAGTAAGATGGTTTATGAACGGGAACAAACTCGAAATCCCCGAAACACAATATACCCTTACAATAGCTGTTGGCGTTCTTGTGGACCAATCCAATACAATAACAGCACAGGTTATCGATACAACAGAACTCGTTAGGAACGATGAGATAATTTCCCTACTGCAAGACGAAGTAACCTGGTATGTCACCGTTACGGGTATAACCGATCCTCCCGGAAAAATTGTTACGTACGAGCTGTACCAAAATTATCCGAACCCGTTCAATCCTTCGACCGTTATACGTTTCAGAATCCCGGAAAGGAATTATGTACAGCTCACCGTTTACAATCCATTGGGCCAAAAAGTTACTCAACTTGTAGACGAAGAACTTAACCCCGGCTATTATGAAATGAGATTCGACGCCCTACAGCTCCCGAGCGGCGTATATATATACCGCTTACGTGCGGGTGAATATGTGGAAAGTAAGAAACTTCTGTTGTTGAAATAAGGAAAAAGTATCAAATGATCTAATACATATTTGATTGATGTTGCGCAGAAGGGTTATTCATACTCAAAGCGTATTCTGCGTAACATCAATTGAAATAGCAATACAGAGATAAGCAAATATTCATCGGTGGAAAGTCATGAACTATAATTATATTTTCGGATTTATTCTCTTATTCACAGTAGCTTTCTTATTCGGTTGTGATGACGATGACGGCCCGACGGGACCTGAAGGCGAAGGATCATTCACGGTAACTATATCCGGGGACATAAGCAGGCAATTTTCAGGTTCTGCTGTATTCGCGACCAATAAGGAGCAAGGTGAAGAAGGATTTGCACTTGCGTTAGCAGCAGGAGATGATAGTGATGAGACATTAATGATGGTTTCGTTTTTCTTAGAGACAGGCACACCTCCGGGTAAGGTACATACGTTATCGGTGAATCTGCTACGGAAACCATCTTTCATTCCTGGGATAATGCAACCGGCGAATATAATGAGATGTTTTTTGCTGAATCCGGTTCCATGAATGTAACTTCTTCTTCTACCACGCGGTTTGCAGGATCGTTTCAGTACACAGCAAAAGGGTGGATATCGGCTGATTACGAGACAGAAAAGGAAGTCAATATAACCGGAAATTTTGACGCAGTCGGTGCTTCATTTTCTTTGTAATGACATTTATATTGAATCTTTACAGATATACCAAAGCATTTGGGGATAAAGGAACGATGAGAATTTAGTATATATTACCCCGGACACACCTATCCGGGGTTTTTTTGAAAAATCAAACCTATTTTTGTCAATTAACACTATTCTTTAAATAGATCGAAGAATATCGATCCTGAATGCAATCGGTACAAAGATCGGTTGTGGGTGTATTCATCAATTGCAACACAGGAATATTTTCACCGCATTGTATGCATAGACCATATGTCCCACGAACATACCGCGCGATTGCATTTCGCATCTGGGAAACAATTTTATCCGACCGCTGGTACAATACACCGCTATGGTAGATTGTTTTCAGAATAGCATCGGGTTGTGAAGAGTTTCCAATACAATGCGATTGA
>PXDP01000150.1 GCA_003565035.1 PVC group bacterium
ATTTCGAAGGCGCGGAGTTCGACGATGCCGAGGCGGCCGCCGGCACGGTTGGGGTCGTAGAGTTTGTCGATACAGAATTCGGCCCGGTGGGTGTTGCCTGTGAGGTCGGTGAGCAGATTGCGGAGGACGCGGTCGACCACCCAGGGGGATTCGCTGCCGTCTTTGGGAAGCTGGGTGAAGGCGATTTCGAGTTCGTGGAGTTTGTCGTCGCGGCCTTCGTCGACCCGCGGGGCCTGGGAGGTGGGGCCGATGAACATGCCGGAAAAGAGATAGCTGAGGCCGGGATGGTGCTGCCAGTAGGTGAGGAGGCTGCGGAGGAGTCCGGGATTGCGGAGAAAGGGACTTTCAGCGGGGGAGGTGCCGCCAAGGGTGACGTGGTTGCCGCCGCCGGTGCCGGTGTGGCGTCCGTCGAGCATGAATTTCTCGGTGCCGAGTCGGGTGAGGCGGGCTTCTTCGTAAAGGGCGGTGGTTTTGAAAACGAGTTCGTCCCAGGTTTTGCTGGGGTGGATGTTGACTTCGATGACCCCGGGGTCGGGGGTGACTTTGATTTCGGTAAGGCGTTCGTCGTGCGGGGGCGGATAGCCTTCGAGAATGACGGGGAGATTGAGTTCGGCGGCGGTGTCTTCGATGCAGCCCAAGAGATCGACATAGTGTTCGGCCTGTGTCAGCGGGGGCAGAAAGACGTAGAGGCGGCCTTCACGGGCTTCGACGCAGAGGGAGGTGTGGGTGACATCCCTGCAGCGGACCGCCGGGCCGCGGGTGGTCCGGGCCCCAGCGTCCGCAAAAGGTTCGACCGGTTCGAGGGGGGAGGGTTCGGCGGAGAAGGCTTTGTCTTCGGGGGCGGTCCAGGGAATGGAGTCGAGGGGGAGGCGGAGGCCGACGGGGGAGTTGCCGGGGATGAGGTAGAGCTGTTCGCGGCGGAGTTCCCAAGCGCAGCTCACCCAGCGGTCGTGCACGGGATGCCATTGGACGGGAAGCACCACGCCGACGGGGTCGCCGAGACCTTTTTCGAGGAGTTTGGCGAGGTGTTTGCGTTCGGCAGAATCGTGGAGGCGTTTGTCGGAGGGGTCGAGATTGACGGGGAGGGTGCCTTCTTTCCAGAGGTAGTAGGCGATGTCCTCGTAGGCGGTGAGTTGGTGTTCGGGGAGGACGCCCAGCCTGTCGGTGAGGGTGTGGAGGAAGCGTTCGGCGTCTGCGTGGGTGCGTTTGGCGTCCTGATTGGGATCGGCGAGGAGTTCGGGGCGGGTCCAGAGGGGCTGACCGTCGGTGCGCCAGATGCAGCCGTAGGCCCAGCGGGGGAGGGGCTCGCCGGGGTACCATTTGCCTTCGCCGATGTGGAGAACGGCGCCGGTGGAAAAGCGTTTTTGGAGACGGAGCAGGAGGTCGAACCCAAGTTTTCGTTTTTTGGGACTGTCGGCAGCGATGTTCCACTCCGGACCGTCCATGTCGTCGATGGAGACAAAGGTGGGTTCGCCGCCCATGGTGAGGCGGACGTCGTTTTCGGTCAGGGACTGCTCAACGAGGGCGCCGGTGGCCTGGATGGCCTCCCAGTCGGTGTCGGTGTAGGGTTTGGTGACGCGGGGGTCTTCGTGGATGCGGGTGACCTTGTTTTCGAAGGCGAAGTCGGTTTTGCAGACTTCGGAGGCACCGTCGATGGCGGCGGCGCTCTGGGGATCGGGGGTGCAGGCGAGGGGGATGTGGCCTTCGCCGGCGAAGAGGCCGGAGGTGGGATCCATGCCGACCCAGCCGGCGCCGGGGAGGTAGATTTCGGTCCAGGCGTGGAGGTCGGTGAAATCCGCTTCCGGACCGGAGGGGCCGTCGAGAGATTTTTCGTCGGCGGTGAGCTGGACGAGGTAGCCGGAAACGAAGCGGGCGGCGTAGCCGAAGCGGCGGAGGGCATTGACGAGCAGCCAGGCGCTGTCGCGGCAGGAGCCGGTGCCGAGGGTGAGGGTTTGTTCGCAGGACTGGACACCGGCTTCGAGGCGGATGGTGTAGCCGACGACCCGGTTGACGGCCTGGTTGATGGCGACCAGCCAGTCGATGGTGTTGAGGTCTTTGGGCGGGGTGAGGGTCTCAAAGAAGGCGGAGAAGGCGGGGCTGTCCTCGTGGGTTTCCAGGTAGGGCTGGAGATCGCGGCGGGTTGCGTCGGTATAGGCGAAGGGAACGGTTTCGGCTTTGGATTCGAGGAAGAAGTCAAACGGATTGATGGTGGTGAGGTCGGCGATGACCTCCACGGAGACATCCAGTTTGGAGACGCGTTCGGGGAAAACGACGCGGGCGAGGTAGTTGCCGAAGGGGTCCTGCTGCCAATTGATGAAATGATTTTCGGGCAGGATTTTCAGGGAGTAAGCCTCAATCGGAGTGCGGCTGTGTGGCGCGGGCCGCAGACGGATGATGTGGGGGGAGAGCGTAATCGGACGCTCGTAGGTATAGGTGGTGTGATGGAGGAGTGCAACGTGAATAGCCATAGGACTTACTATGCGGGGCTTTTAAGGATTAGCCAGCAGAAAAGAGGCGGGCAGGTCCCTGGATCAAGCGAATTAACGTTTTTGTTGTATTAAATTGAGTGAGCGACAGAATTGTAAGGTGGTGATTCTTTCCCTATCCTTTGTCCGGCGCAGCGATCCGTTGGGTATTCACCCATTCCGGGATGCGCTCAGCTCCGATCCATGGACATTCGATGGGTTGACTTGTTTGGCGCGCTGCGCTAGCGTTCTGTCAAATTCCGACCCTTGTGATTTCCGTCCGGCAGCGTGCGGGAAAGCGTCCGGGGCATCTTAAAACCGTATTTTGAGCATAATCGTATGAAACAATTCGTGATGGCGGGTCTTTTGGGGAGCATGTCCGTGCTTCTCTGGGCGGAGAATGGCCTGGTTGGCACCGAACCGGCGATTTCACAAATGCCGGGGGAGGGCGGCTCTTTCCGGGAACGCGAGGTGTCTGCGGTTCCTCCGCAGGAGATGCAGACAAACAGGCTGGTTGCCGGGGGACGGGGAACGTCCGGGGTTTCGCTGGAAATTTCCGGCGGAATCGGCGGAATTCGGGATGTGGAGGGGAGGGGGACTGAGCAGATAGACGGCCGCGGATTCACCGGAGCGCTGAACCTGAATCTGTCGGAGTTGGGCGTGAACGACGGATCGGATTCTCGATTTTTGCGCGCTAAACTGATGAATAGCTGGGTGACCTTCTTTCTGAATTATTATCAGGGTTCAGTTTCGGGTCAGGGGACGACCGACTCGGATTTACGGCTGAATGTGGACGGGGTGGAGTTTGCCGGGCGGATTTTCGATTACCTGCTGATTCCCGGAGGCGGTCAGTATTCGCTGGAGCTTGAAAACACCTGGCTTGGGGTCGGGATGCACTTTACCCCGCTGACGGTTAATCCGGACGGGAGGATCCGCTTTACGCCCTGGCTGCACCTGGGGCTGCAATATGTGGCACTGGAGTATCGGGTGGATGCCGGAGCGACAACCACGGTGCAGTTTGATCCGCAGACGCAGCGTACGTTTGCGTTCCGGGGAAGCGCCAACAGTGAGGAGCAGGCCTTGATGCCGGAGTATGGCTTTGGCGGGGAGGTGCGGCTGCAACTCTGGGAGCGGGCCGGGAAACGGGTTCAGCTCGTCGGCGACGCCACCTACAAACGCCTGGACCTGCAGGATGGGATCGGGAGTCTGAGTTTTGATAACACCTCTTTTGAGGACGTTGACTTCACCTATGCGGCACTGGAGGTGAATGTGTATGTGCTCTATCCTCTTACCCCGGCGGTGGATCTGATCTGTGGGGTTTATGTGGAACAGGTGGATATGGACTACACTTTCGCGGGCGACCGGCGGGTGGAGGGGCTGGACCGGGAGGTGAATCTGGAATACACGCTGTACGGCTTCAAGGCGGGGCTGAAGTTCTAAAACACGAAAAAAAAGTAAAATAGCTTTTGACAAGTGGAGCCATTTGGCTAGTGTGCTCCCCCATTTCCGAAAAAAACACTGGAGCCACTTGTGCGTTTTGGTGTTGGAAACGGTCTTTGATTGCCGATGTGAACCGAGGTTTCCGGAGTGCCGGAAGGTCCCCGGGAGGCTGATCCCATAACGTTATAAAGGCCCACGTAGCTCAGTTGGTAGAGCACATCCTTGGTAAGGATGAGGTCAGCGGTTCGATCCCGCTCGTGGGCTCCAGTTGCCGGGGAGACGGGTCACATTGGCGGGAGAGGGGCGTTTTCGATTTCGGAAATCTGCCAAGCGTATTTACCGAGACATCCAACAAACCCATAACCTACATCCAGGAGATTCTCCCATGGCGAAGGAAAAATTCGAACGTACCAAGCCCCACGTGAACGTGGGCACCATCGGACACGTGGACCACGGCAAGACCACGTTGACGGCCGCGATCACCCACGTACAGGCGCTCAAAGGCCTGGCCAAAGACATTGCCTATGATGAAGTGGCGAAAGCCTCCGAATCCCAGGGCCGTCGTGACGCCTCCAAAATCGTGACGATTTCCACCTCTCACGTTGAATACGAGAGCCCCAACCGTCACTACGCCCACGTGGACTGCCCCGGACACGCGGACTATGTCAAGAACATGATCACCGGTGCCGCCCAGATGGACGGCGCGATTCTGGTGGTTTCCGCTGTGGACGGCCCCATGCCCCAGACCCGCGAGCACATTCTGCTGGCCCGTCAGGTCGGTGTGCCCGCCATCGTGGTGTTCATGAACAAAGTGGACCTCGTGGACGACGAAGAACTGCTTGACCTCGTCGAGCTGGAAGTCCGCGAACTGCTTTCCAAGTATGATTTCCCCGGCGACGATCTGCCGGTGATCCGCGGTTCGGCTCTGGCCGGTCTGAAGGCCGGGTCTCCGGACGATGCGGGCTGCGGCTCCATCACCGAACTCATCGACGCGCTGGACAGCTATATCGAAGAGCCCGTCCGCGATGTGGACCAGCCCTTCCTGATGCCGATCGAAGACGTGTTCTCGATTGAAGGCCGCGGCACCGTGGTCACCGGACGCGTGGAGCGCGGTGTGATCAAGACCGGTGACGAAGTTCAGATCATCGGAATCAACGACACCGCCAAGACCACCGTGACCGGTGTGGAAATGTTCCGCAAGGAACTCGGTGTCGGCCAGGCCGGCGACAACGTCGGGTGCCTCCTCCGCGGCACCAAAAAAGACGACGTGCAGCGCGGTCAGGTGCTGGCCAAAACCGGCACGATCACCCCGCACACCGTGTTCAAATGCGAAGTCTACGTTCTGTCCAAGGACGAAGGCGGACGCCACACCCCGTTCTTCAAAGGCTATCGTCCCCAGTTCTACTTCCGCACGACGGACGTGACCGGCGACATCGAGCTGCCCGAAGGCGTGGAAATGGTGATGCCCGGTGACAACGTGTCCATGAACGTGACGCTGATTCAGCCGATCGCGATGGAACAGCACATGCGCTTCGCGATTCGCGAAGGCGGCCGCACCGTCGGTGCCGGTCGTGTTGTTGAAATCATCAAGTAACCTTCCTTTTGCCGCGGAGTTTCCGGTCCTGCCGGACCGGAAGTTCCGCGGTGACGTTTCTCTTCACGGAGAAACGCCGGAACACTCATTCTTCTTATAGGTCAGTAGCTCAATTGGCAGAGCACCGGTCTCCAAAACCGGGGGTTGGGGGTTCGAGGCCCTCCTGACCTGCCACTTTTTGACCCGCCGTTCGCGGCAGGCAACCATTCACGCTAATCCAACGTCCCTTTTATGGAATCAACCGGACCCTTCTCACGTGTCGGCACCTTTTTTAAAGATGTGCAGGCTGAACTGCTGAAATGCACCTGGCCCACCTGGCCGGAGCTGCGCCAATCCACGCTGGTCGTGATTGTCAGCTTTTTGCTGCTGGGTCTGTTTGTATCCGTTTCGGATGTGGTGCTGCGCTGGCTGGTGCAGGTCATTCTTTAACCGTGTCCGTGGAGACGTACCCTAAAATGAAAATGCAATGGTTTGTCTTACACTGTCTTTCCGGGCAGGAATTTAAAATCAAACAGAACATTGACCGCCGCATCCAAATTGAGGAAGTGGGGGATCTGGTTGAGGAGATTCTGATTCCGACGGAAAAGGTTTCGGAAACGAAGCTGGGCAAGAAGCGTGAAATGACCCGGAAGTTTTTCCCCGGATATGTGCTGGGGAAATTGGCCCTTTACAACGACGACAACAGTATCAACGAACGGACCTGGCATTTCATTCAGGATACACCCGGCATTATCGGGTTTATCGGCGGCGAGAAGCCGGCACCGTTACGGCAGAGCGAAGTGGAAAGCATCCTCCATCAGATTGAAGATAAAAAAGCAAAAGTCACGCCGAAGATCAATTTTGGTCTGGGCGAGGTGGTGAAAATCATTGACGGACCGTTTGAGAACTTCACGGGACCGGTGATGGAAATCACCGATAAGGTCATCAAGGTGGATGTGGACATTTTCGGACGCAAAGTGACGGTTGAGTGCGAATACTGGCAAGTCGAAAAAATCAGCTAGGTGTGGAACCGAAAACATGGCAAAAAAAATAACAGGTTATATTAAACTGCAGATTCCCGCCGGACAGGCGAATCCCGCACCCCCGATTGGACCCGCACTGGGCTCCAAGGGTGTGAACATTATGGAATTCTGCAAGGCGTACAATGCAGCGACCCAGGACAAGGTCGGTCTGGTGATTCCCGTGGTGATCACGGTATATCAGGACCGCTCCTTCACCTTTGAGCTGAAGAGTCCGCCGGCGTCCGTTCTTCTGAAGAAGGCCGCAGGGATTGCCAAGGGCAGTCCCGTCCCGAACCGCAACAAAGTGGGCAAAGTCACCCGTGACCAGCTCGCAAAAATTGCGGAAGAGAAAAAATCCGATTTAAATGCCGCCAGTGTGGACGCGGCCGTCGAGATGATCGCCGGCACCGCGCGCAGCATGGGCATTGAGGTGGAGTAATTCTATGGCAAAGCATGGAAAAAAATATCGTAAAGTGACAGAGCATCTGTCTGCGGGCAAGCTCTTCGGTCTCAACGAAGCTGTGGAATTTCTGAAAAAGAACACCTTCACAAAATTCGATGAAACCGCGGAAATCGCCTTCCGTCTGGGTGTGGACCCGACCAAATCCGACCAGTCCGTCCGCGGCAGTGTTTCGCTGCCCCACGGATCCGGTAAAGATGTCCGGGTGATCGTGTTCGCCAGCGGCCCCGCCGCGGATGAAGCACGGGAAGCCGGTGCCAACGAAGTCGGTTTTCAGGAGCTGATTGACAAGGTGAAAGGCGGATGGGTTGATTTTGATATCGCCATCGCCACCACCGACGCCATGGCGGAAGTGCGCAAACTGGGTAAAGTGCTGGGTCCCCGCGGCCTGATGCCGAATCCCCGTGCGGGCACGGTGACGGAAGACACTGCCGCCGCGGTGAAACAGTTCAAAGCGGGCCGGGTTGAGTTCAAGATGGACAAAGCCGGCAACGTCAACATTCCTTTCGGCAAGCTGAGCTTTGAGCCGGCGATGCTGGAGGAGAATGGCAAAGCGGTGATTGCCGCGGTGATGGCCGCCAAGCCCCAGGCCTGCAAAGGCGTGTATGTTAAAAAAGTGACGGTCAGCAGCACCATGGGACCGGGACTTCCTCTGGAAGCCCGCGAACTGACTGTCTGATGCCGGAGGGTTCAAATTATGCGATCTGAAAAAGAATCAATGTTGAATGAAATGCGGAACCGGGTGCAAAACTCCGGCTACGTGATTCTCGCGGACTTCGGTTCCATGAATGTGGAAACCACCCAGGAGCTGCGTTCGAAACTTCGCGGAGTGGATGCGGAATTCCATGTGGTGAAAAACCGCATTTTCCAGCACCTCACCCCGGAAATCGGTGTCGATCAGCTTCGTGAGGGCCTGAACGGCCGCACGGGTGTGGTGACCGGCACCGGCGAAGTCACGGAAGTGGCCAAAACCCTCCGCGCGTTCATTAAAGAAAAGAATACCCCGCAGATGAAAATGGGTGCGCTGGAAGGCGCGTTCCTGACGGATGCGGATATTGAGAATTTGGCCACCCTGCCGTCGAAAGACGAAATGCGGGCCAAGTTGCTCGGCACGCTGGCTGCGCCGATGTCGCAGACGGTGGGTGTGCTGAACCAGAAGCTCTGCTCGCTCTTGTATGTCCTTAAAGCCGTCGAGACCCAAAAGGCCGAAGGCTGAATATAATCACCGGGCCGTGAAAGGCCCGACCGTAAAGTTTCCAACCTGAGTTAAGTACCAAATATCAAGGAGAATGATCATGTCCGAAGACGTGAAAACTGAAGAAGCCCCTCAGCTCGAAGGCAAAATGGCTGAGTTCGTAGACTGGATTGAAACGATTTCCGTTCTGGAATTGTCCAAACTTGTCAAAGCCCTGGAAGTTCGTCTGGGCGTTTCCGCCGCCGCGCCTGTCGCAGCGGTTGCAGCCCCGGCAGCGGGTGGCGATGCCCCCGCCGCTGAAGAACAGACGGAATTCGATGTGATTTTGACCGCTCCCGGCGGCCAGAAGATCCAGGTCATTAAAGAACTGCGTGCCATTACCGGTGCCGGTCTGAAAGAAGCCAAAGAAATGTCCGAAGCCTCCAACCCGGTTGTTAAAGCCGGCGTGACCAAAGAAGAGGCCCAGGAAATTAAAACCAAGCTGGAAGGCGCGGGCGCTTCTGTCGAAATCAAGTAATTTACAACTTGATCCCCAAATATGTGTCACCACCGTCCAAAACGCGACGGTGGTGACCTGTTCGCTTGCCTGCATGGAGTTTTCGCGCTCTCTGCAGGCGTTTCCAACTTTCCGCGATAAGGTGCAGCATGGCTGAGAGAACGAATTACGGAACCATTGAAGAGGTCATCACGCCTCCAAACCTCATCGAAATCCAACGCAAATCCTTCATGGAGTTTCTCCAGGCGGACATGGACCCGATGAAACGTGAACCTGTCGGATTTCAGGCAGTGTTCAAAGAAATTTTCCCCATTGAAAGTCATGACGGCCAATGCGCGCTTGATTTCGTGAAATACGAAATCCAGCCCGCAAAGATGACCGAGATGGAGTGTCTTCGCGAAGGCACGACTTACGCGGCCCCCTTTTATGTCACATTCCGCTTGAAAGACGGAGAGGAAGTCCGTGAAGAGGATATCTTCATGGGTGAAATCCCGCTGATGACCCGCACGGGCAGCTTTATCATCAATGGCGCTGAGCGCGTGATTGTGAGCCAGTTGCACCGTTCTCCGGGCATCTGCTTTGAGCAGAGCACCCACGCGAACGGCTCCATCCTGTATTCGTACCGGATTATTCCCGACCGCGGCTCCTGGATTGAGGTGCAGTTTGACACCAACGATTTGATTAACATTTATCTCGACCGCAAACGGCGCCGCCGGAAGTTCCTGGCTCCCACGCTGTTCCGGGCCATGGGTCACGGAACCGACGAGGAACTGCTGGGCCTGTACTACACCTTTGAAAAGATCTCCGTGACCAAAAAGGTCAAAGAAGCGGATCTGATCAACAAGGTGCTGAAAGCCGACGTGATGGATCCGGATTCCCAGACCCTGATCGCGCGGAAGTACGAGCCGATGACGCTGGACCTGATTTCGCAGATTGCCGAAGCCGGGTACACCTCGATCGAGGTTGTGGATATTTCGTTTGACGAAGGTCTGTTCCTGAAATCGGTTGAGAAAGATCCCAGCCGCGACACGGAAGAGGCACTGAAAGATATCTACGCCAAACTGCGTCCGGGCGATCCGCCCTCCGTGGCCAACGCCAAGCAGATGCTGAAGCGCATTTTCGGCGATCCCCGCCGGTACGACCTCGGCCGGGTGGGCCGCTACAAAATCCGTCAGAAACTCAACAATCCCGCCAATCCCGATTCCCGGGTGCTGGAACGCGAGGACCTGGTGGAAGCCACCCGTTATCTCCTGAAACTGCGTCTGGGCGAAGGCTCGATCGACGATATCGACCACCTGGGCAGCCGCCGTGTGCGGACCGTGGGTGAGCTGATGGAAGGACAGGTCCGTGTGGGTCTGGCCCGTACCGAACGCCTGGCCCGCGAACGCATGACTGTGTTTGACGCGACGGTTGAAAAACTGACCCCGCAGCGCCTGGTGAACCCCAAGGCGATGTCGGCGGTGATCAAGGACTTCTTCGGCCGTTCGCAGCTTTCCCAGTTCATGGACCAGACCAACCCGCTGGCCGAACTCACGCACAAACGCCGTATGTCCGCTCTGGGCCCCGGCGGTCTGAGCCGTGAGCGCGCCGGATTTGAGGTCCGTGACGTGCATACCTCGCACTATGGCCGTATCTGCCCGATTGAAACGCCGGAAGGCCCGAACATCGGTCTGATCAGCTCGCTGGCGACCTATGCCCGCGTGAATGAATTCGGTTTTATCGAAAGTCCGTACCGCGTGGTGCGTGACAGCGTGGTCACTAAAGACGTGGTGTTCCTGTCCGGGGACGACGAAGAACGCTTCATTATCGCCCAGGCCAACGCGCCGCTGGACGAAAACGGCAAATTTGTCAACGAAACGGTTTCGGTCCGCCGCGCCGGTGAATTTGAACTGGTGACTGCCGACAAAGTGACGCACATGGACGTGTCCCCGCTGCAGATGGTGTCGGTGGCGACCTCGCTGATTCCGTTCCTGGAGCACGACGATGCGAACCGCGCGCTGATGGGATCGAACATGCAGCGCCAGGCGGTGCCGCTGATGGTCACCGACCGTCCCTATGTGGGCACCGGTGTCGAGGCCCGCGTGGCCCGTGACTCCGGCGTGGTGGTGGTGGCTCAGGCGGACGGCATTGTTGCCCGCGTGACCGCCCGCGAGATCATCGTCAGCCGGGACGGCGCTCCGCCGACCCGCCGGACACCGGAAACCGAGTACGAGCGGTACGAGCTGCGCAAATTCATGCGCACCAATGCCGGAACCTGCGCGAACAACCGTCCGATCGTGAAGAACGGTCAGAAGGTGACCAAAGGTCAGGTGCTGGCCGACGGTGCGGCGACGGATCAGGGCGAACTGGCCCTGGGCCGGAACGTGCTGGTGGCGTTCATGCCCTGGTGCGGATACAACTACGAAGACTCGATTCTGCTGAATGAGCGGATTGTCAAAGAAGACGTCTACACCTCGATTCACATTGAAGAGTTCGAGTGCGATGCCCGCGACACGAAGCTCGGTCCCGAAGAAATCACCCGCGATATTCCCAATGTCGGTGAAGAGGCACTGAAAAACCTCGACCACGACGGGATCATCCGTGTGGGCGCCGAAGTGAAGCCCGGCGATATTCTGGTGGGGAAAATCACGCCGAAAAGCGAAACCGAACTGGCGCCGGAAGAGCGTCTGCTCCGGGCGATTTTCGGGGAGAAAGCCGCCGATGTCCGCGACACCTCGCTGACCGTGCCCTCCGGCACGTTCGGGATCGTGATGGATGTGAAAATCGCTTCGCGCAATTCGACCCAGAAGAGCAACAAGCTCACGCCCAGTGAAAAACGGCGTCAGGCCAAAGCGATCAACGAGGATCACAAAGCGAAATCCGCCAAGATCACCGAAGATCTGACCGAAGCGCTGAGTAACATTCTGCTTGGGGAAAAGATTCCGCTGGACGTGGTGAATTCCCGTACCGACGAGATCATCATTCCGGCCAACCGGAAGATCACCAAGACGCTGCTCCGCAAGCTGGCCGCCGCCCACAAACATGTGGAAATCGATCCCAGTCCGATTCAGATCAAGATTCAGGGCATCATCAGCGACTTCAACAGCAAGTTCGCCGAGCTGGAAGAAGAGTATGACCGGAACCTCGAGCGGCTGGAAAGCGGCGACGATGTGGATCCCGGCGTGGTGAAAAAAGTCAAAGTGTACCTCGCGAGCAAGAAAAAGCTTTCGGTGGGGGACAAGATGGCCGGACGTCACGGAAACAAAGGTGTGGTGGCCCGGATTGTGCCCGAGGAGGACATGCCGTTCCTTCCGGACGGAACCCCGGTGGATATCTGCCTGAACCCGCTGGGCGTGCCCA
The DNA here is from genome assembly GCA_003565035.1 of PVC group bacterium. Classification (GTDB taxonomy): domain Bacteria; phylum Verrucomicrobiota; class Kiritimatiellia; order SS1-B-03-39; family UBA6053; genus PXAS01. The sequence goes on from PXDP01000150.1 coordinate 11,991, forward strand.
GTCGTATGAACATTGGACAGGTGCTCGAAACGCATCTGGGCTGGGCGTGCCAGAAACTGGGCATGTACGCGGCCACCCCGGTGTTTGACGGGGTCCCGGAAGCGGAAATCTGGAACAAGATGGCCGAAGCCGGACTGCCTGATGGCGGGAAAACCCGTCTGTATGACGGCCGGACCGGTGAGCAGTTCGAGCAAAAAGTGGTGGTGGGCATTATCTATATGCTCAAACTTCACCACTTGGTCAGCGACAAGATCCACGCCCGTGCGGTGGGGCCGTACTCCCTGGTCACCCAGCAGCCGCTGGGCGGAAAAGCGCAGTACGGCGGTCAGCGTTTCGGTGAAATGGAAGTCTGGGCGCTGGAAGCCTATGGCGCGGCCTACTCGCTGCAGGAAGTTCTGACGGTCAAGAGTGACGACCTGCAGGGACGGACACGCATCTACGAGGCCATTGTCAAAGGACACAACACCCTGGAGGCCGGATTGCCGGAATCCTTCAACGTACTCATGAAAGAAATGATGGCATTGGGTCTGGATATCCAGGTGAAACCCACTGCCCGGGAAGAATAAGTTTTTCCTTTTC
>PXDP01000357.1 GCA_003565035.1 PVC group bacterium
CGAATCCTTCGCCGGTCTGGTCGCCTGCGGCGGCTTTTCCTACGGTGACGTGCTCGGCGCCGGCAGCGGCTGGGCCAAATCCATTCTCTACAATCCCCGCCTGCTGGAGATGTTCCGTGAATTTTTTGCCCGCCCCGACAGCTTCACCCTCGGCATCTGCAATGGATGTCAGATGATCTCCCAGCTCAAAGACATCATCCCCGGTGCCTCGGTCTGGCCGCAATTCCGCCGTAACCGCTCCGAACAGTTCGAAGCCCGCGTGGCCAATGTCGAAATCCTCCCCTCGCCCAGTCTCTTCTTCAAGGACATGGCCGGCAGTCACCTGCCGATCCCTGTCGCACACGGCGAAGGCCGGGCGGTCTTCATCCGGCCGGAGGATGCGAACGCCTGTCGGGAACAGCAGCTCATCAGCGTCCGCTACATTACCGGCAACGGACAGCCGGCCGAAACCTACCCCGCGAATCCCAATGGATCACCCGGCGGTGCCACCGGATTCACCACACCCGACGGCCGCGCCACCCTGCTCATGCCCCATCCCGAGCGCTGCTTCCGCGCGGTACAGATGAGTTACCGCCCCCGCGACACCTTCCCGGCGGAAGACGGCCCATGGATGCGCATGTTCCGCAACGCCCGCGCGTCCATTTGAGTTCAGGCCTTTTCCGATCATCGGAAAATCAATCCCCGCCGTTTCCGACCGTCGGAAAACCGTGCGTAGACGCGGACTCGTCATCAAAAAGGCTCCGCAGCACCTGCATCCAGGCCTCGGCCATTTTGCGCTGTCCGCGTGGATTGGGATGAAGCCAATCAAACGTATCGGTTTGGGGATCCTGGGGGTTTTCGATCCAGTTCCGATACATCGGCACGGTACGGACCGGGGATCTTTCCCGGTCGAGTTCCTCTGCCAGCGCCTCGACTTTTGGACGCAAACGAAGTGCCGGACCTGAATTAAAATTGAGATGGGCAAGAAGAATCATCACCTCCGGATTGCGGTCCCGCAATTGCCCCACCATGTTGCGCAGAGGATTTAGAATCGCAGTTTCATCTTGATTCAAGGACAAATCATTGGTGCCCAGATGAATCAGCACCACATCCGGCGGATCAATCCGGGGCAGTTCATCGCGCAGATTTCTGGCGACATCCGCCGTACGCCCGCCGTAAAAGGCGAAATGATTTGGCTGAAACGGAACGCCCTCGGCCACATCCGGCCAGGATGTTCCCCGTTGAAATCCGGCAACCCGAGTCCCCAGAAAACGGAAAGCCACGCCCCGCTCATGCAGAATCCGCTGCAGCGGCAGACGATAGGTATATTCCTCGCGCCCGCGCACCCCGCCCTGGGTAATCGAGTCTCCAACAGTGAGAAGACGCAGCGACTCGCCCGCAAACCCCAGGCTAAGTCCAAACCAACACATCAAAACGCATAATTTCATCCTTCAGACTCCATTTTTACACGGCCCGTTAAATTTGCAACAGGTGCGCACAGCCTATCCTGCAACAGGTGCGCACACCAAAAAAGTAAAAAAAATAAAATAATCGCGGAAATGGCGAACTTCATGAGGTGTAGGGAAATGAGAACAATCAAAGTATAACCCTGAAGAGGAAATTTCATGACAACAAGCCAAATTCATTCCAAACACCCCTGTGCGCAAAACCGCGGCCTGCGAATTTTACCGAAAGCCGGGGGCTACTTTGTTCATGTCACCAGCCGCGTCGTCCAGCAGAAATTTCTGTTTGGAGAAGAAGAAAAGGTCATGATTACCGACCTGATGTTTCGCTGGGCTGATTTTTCCGGTATCAGAATTTTGACCTATTGCCTGATGAATAATCATGTTCATTTGCTGCTTTGGATCCCTCCTGTTCAACAGGTGCGCACAGAAGAACTGCTCCGCAGAATCAAACGGGTCTGGCCGGAACGCAAGGTAAGGGCCTGGATGGAGGGGTATCAAAGTTCACCCGTCGCTCTGAAGAAAGAGATGGAAGACGATTTGACCCGGCGGATGCATAATCTTCCTGATTTTATGAGAGTTCTTAAGCAGGGATTTTCGGCGTGGTATAACAAAAAACACAATCTTTACGGGGTGTTTTGGGATGGACGCTACCGAAGTATGGTTTTAAAAGAAACACCGGAGGCTTTATGCTCTGTGGCCGCATACATTGATCTGAACCCAATAAGAGCCGGAATCTGTTCAGATCCCCGTGACTACACCTGGAGCGGATATGGGCAGGCGACACGAGGAAATTCACGGTGCCGGGAAGGGTTGAAACAGTTGATTCGGGCCTCAAAATCAGCCGCACCCCGCGGACTGGGTTTCCCTGAAACAACCTTGGCCCGAAAACCCGTGAACTGGAACATGGCACAAACGATGTATCGAGCCTGGCTGTATGCCAAAGGACACACTCCCCCCGCTCCCCCCCTGACAAAAAATTCCAAAAAACGACCCGCAAGACGGGGATTTACCTCAGAGGAAGTTTTGGCGGTTTTTGCCAAAACGATTACGGAACTGCATAACGGAGAAGACTAATGCAACAGGTGCGCACACTTATGCCGGGCCAGACCGCCGTTTCGACAAATCTCCGGGCACAGGCACCGCCGCGAGGAGCTTGCGGGTGTATTCATGTTCCGGCTGTTCGATGACCCGCGTCGGACTCCCCTGCTCCACCACCTGACCACGCCGCATCACCAGCACGTGATCGCAAAGACGTTTGACCACACTGAGGTCGTGGGAAATAAACAGATAGGCAAGCCCGTGGCGTTCGCGGAGTTCAATCAGCAATTCAAGAATCTGCGCCTGAATCGTCACGTCCAGCGCGCTCACCGCTTCGTCGCAAATGATGAGTTTGGGCCGCAGGGCCAGCGCGCGGGCAATGCAAATGCGCTGCCGCTGCCCTCCACTGAATTCGTGCGGATAGCGGTACATCATTTCGGGAGTCAGTCCGACTTCCTTGAGACAGTTGGCGGCGTAGTCGGGATCTTTTTTGTCGATAATTCCATGCAGTTTCGGCGCTTCGGTGAGTAAATCGAGGATCTTGAGCCGGCCGTTCAGACTGGAGTACGGGTCCTGAAAAATCATTTGCATCTCCCGGCGGATCGGCTGCCAGTCTTTCCCGCGCAAATCGTTTAAGGATGCGCCCTGAAAAAACATCTCCCCGCCAGTGGCCTTTTCGAGGCCGATAAGGGTCCGGCCCAGGGTGGACTTGCCGCTGCCGGATTCGCCCACCACGCCCAGGGTCTCCCCGGCGCGAATCTGCATCGTCACCTGATCCACCGCCTTCACATAGCCGCGGGTGCGTGAGAGGACTCCGCCTTTCACCGGAAACCAGGTGCACAGATCCCGCGTCTGCACCAGGGGCTCCTCCGGAAACTCCGGCAGTCCGCGCACCGGTGGATCCTGCAGGCGCGGCACCGCGTTGAGCAACTTCCGGGTGTATTCCTCTTTCGGGGCTTCAAAAAGGCTGACAATCTCCCCCTCCTCCACCAGTTTGGCATCTTTCATCACCAGCACCCGGTCACAGAGTTCCCAGACCACCCCCATGTCGTGGGTGATGAAAATCAGCGAGGTTTTCTCCGACTTCATCTTCATCATCAGATCAAACACCTGAGCCTGCAGGGTCACATCCAGCGCCGTGGTCGGCTCGTCGGCGATCACCAGCTTCGGCTCCAGCATCAGCGCCATGGCAATGGTCACCCGCTGCCGCATGCCGCCGCTGAACTGGAAAGGATACTGATGCCGCCGCGCCTCCGGCTCGGGAATCCCCACCTTGTCCAGCCACTCAATCACAAAGGCCTCTTTCTCTTTCCGGGTCCAGTCGGCGCGATGAATGTCCAGCAGCTCTTTCAACTGATCCCCCACCGTTTTCAGCGGCGAAAGCGCGGTCATGGGTTCCTGAAAAATTGCGCTGATGCGCGAGCCGCGCAGGGTACGAAGCTCTTCCGGGCGCAGGGTAAGCACATCCCGCCCCTCAAACCAAATTTCGCCGCCCGCATAAGTTGCCGGCGGACTGGGATTCAGCCGCAGCATGGACATGCCGGTGACGGTTTTGCCGCTGCCGGATTCCCCCACCAGCCCCAGCACCTCGCCGGGATACACGTCAAATGACACGTCATCCACGGCCCGCACAAAGCGGTCGTCGGTCTGGAAGGTGACCGATAAATTTTTCACAGACAGAATTGGTTTTTGTTCCATTACGCCTCCCAATGGGCCTCCCGTTTCGGATCAAAGGCCGCCCGCAGCCCCTCGCCGATGAAGACCGTCAGCAGAATCACGATAAACAGCGCCAGGGAGGAATAGGTAATCAGCCACCAGGCGTGCCGGGCGGTCTGTGCCTGACGCAACAGAGCCCCCCAGCTTGGTGTGCCCGCCGGAAGTCCGAACCCCAGGAAATCCAGCGCGTTCAAACTGCCAATCGCCCCCACGAGCATGAAGGGAAAAAAGGTGATGATCGGCACCAGGGCATTGGGCAGCAGATGAAACCACATGATCCGCGCGGTTGGCAGTCCCAGCGCCTTTGCCGCTTCGGTGAAGGGCTGACGCCGCAGCCGCAGAAATTCCGCGCGCATGTAATACGAAATCGAAATCCAGTTAAACACGGCGTACACCAGAAGGAGCAGCAGAAAACTCCGTCCAAATACCGAGCCGATAAAAATCATCACATACAGGAACGGGATGGACTGATAGATTTCAATCAGCCGCTGACCGATCAGATCGATCCAACCACCGAAATATCCCTGCAGTGCGCCCAGGACGGTACCCAGCACAACGCTGCTGATCACCAGCAAAAACCCGAACGACAAGCTGATCCTGGCCGCATACAGCACCTGCACCAGCACATCCCGCCCGCTTTCATCAAATCCCATCGGATGTCCCCGCACCGGACGAAACGGAAAATGAATCGACTCAAAGGTCACCTGAATTTCCCAGGCATACCCGCCGGGTTCGTCATAACGCACGGGCCGCACCGGCACCGACTTCACCTCTTCAATGGCATCCAACACCCCGGCCTGAACCGCGTCAGGCACATCGTCCCACCAGCCCGGCCAGCGGACCTCGCCCTCTTCCGGAATCGTGAACTGATCCCGCACCGCCGCAGTCGCCGGAAACGCTTCACGCAGGGTCACCCGCACCCGGCGGGGCGGGCGGGCCCGGGGAGAAAACGCAGGAACCGACCACTCGAAGCGGCCATCCGGATCCGAAAGCGTCCGCGCCGGGGCCTCCTGGGCGTCGAAACGGGGAACGAGGAGATCCCGGACCGCGTCCGGAACCGGAAGCCCCGGAAGCTCCGCATCGGAGGACACCCCGAAAAACCAGGCGGCGTTCATGCCCTGAAGAATTGTGAAATCCTCTCCGATATTCACACTGCCCACCCGCTGCACCCGGCGGCGCACCACGGTGACCTCACGGTCTACGGGGATATCCGCCGGATTCACGGTACTGCGCGGACCATAAGGAATTGGTGCCCAGAACATCCGGTTTCGGGCATCCGCCTGAAAACGTTCGGTCCGCTGAATTTCCCGGAAATTCGGACGGGTCATCACCCCATCGTTCAGAAACAAATCCTGCGGAACATGCTGCCAGCGCGGAAAGAAATTCCGGCCCTCAAAGCGCACCCGCCAGGGCGTGTCGTTGGCGATGAGGTTGCTAAAAAGGCTGATAACAAAAATCAGCGTCAACAGCCAGAGCGAGACCCAGGCCCGTTTCTGCTGACGGAACCGGACAAACTTTTCGCGGGTGGACGGGTCCAGAAATGCCATCAGCGGTCCCCTCCGAAATGAATCCGCGGATCGATGAGCACATAGCAGAAATCCGACAGCACCAGCCCCACCAGACCAATGATGGACTGAATACTGACAATCGCCAGAAAGAGCACGTAGTCGCGCCCGACCAGGGCTTCGAAGCTAAGCGTGCCAAGCCCCTGAATATCAAAAATCTGTTCAATAATCACCGAGCCCGCGAACATCACCGACAGCAGGCCGCCAATGCCGGTGGCCAGAGGAATGAGGGCGTTGCGGACCGCGTGCCGCCAGACGGCCCGCTTCATCGTGCCGCCTTTGGCCAGCACCGTACGCACATAATCCTGATTGATCTGCTCCAGCAGCGAATTTTTCATCAGCAGCGTCATGACCGCAAAGTTACCGATCACGTAGCAGAGAACCGGCAGGAACATATGCCAGGTCTGATCTTTCACCCGCTCCCACAGAGAAAGCGTCGCCCAGATTTCCGGCGGGGAGCGGTGACCGCCCAGCGGAAAAATATCCCAGAATCCCTCCACCGTGCCACTGAACAGCATTTTCAACACCATGCCAAACGCAAACGTCGGAATCGCGTACAAGGTAAACACCACCACACTGCTCACCAGATCGAAAGGTTTGCCGTTGCGCAGTGCTTTGGCGATCCCCAGAGGAATACAAATCAGATACGTCAGCACCAGACTCGGGATGCCGAAACTCAGCGACACCGGAAAGCGCGAGGAAATCAGTTCCCAGGAGGTCCGATTGGTGTATTTGAAGGATTGGGCCCTCATGCCCATCCGGTCGGTGACCAGCCACTTGTAGAAGCGTTCATGTGGAGGCAGATCCAGACCAAAGGCCCGTCGGATGGAGTCAAGCTGTTCCTCCGACATCGCCGCGCTGGCGAGTTCGCTCCGACCGCCGGCGGTTTCGCCGCCCGCCGCCTGCAGCGAGGCCAGATACTGTTCCATCGGACCGCCCGGGACCAGAGTGGTGAACAAAAAGCACACCACAATGATGCCCATAAAGCTGACGCCCACCAGCAGCAGACGAACCAGAAAATAATGAAGGCGGTTTTGCATGGAAGGGTCAGACCCGAATCTTACCGTCGAGGTTCAATCTGAACCGGCAAAAGCGACTGAACATCCTGAAAATCCACCCGGTAGGGCCGCGGCGGCATCTTCAGGCCCGCCTCCTGCGCTGCGCGGAGTTCCTCCTCCAGATCCGGGTCGACCCACCAGTACGCCTCGGCACTGCGCTCATCCCCGTATTTGCCCAGAACATGATCGGGCATCCCGAATTTATTCCAGTAGAGCAGCCGGGTGTGGTCGCTGTTCCACAGCAGAATGTAGGGGGTTTCCTCCACCAGAATCGCGTCAATCTTACGGACCACCTCATGCCGTGTCTCCACATCGAATTCGGTGGCCAGGCTGTCGATCATCTCATCCACATCCTCACGGGCAAAGCCTGTGATATTAAAGCTGTTGCGGGTGTCGGCATGGCGGCTGTGCCACATGGACTCCGGATCTTTAAAGACCCCCGCGCCCCAGGCGGCCCAGGTCATGTCATAATTAAAATCCTGCATATCCGCCGACCAGGCGGCCCAGTCTTTGCGGTTGATGTTCAGCTCAATGCCCACCTGCTGCAAAGCCTCGCGGTAAATGAGCAGAAAGCGGTCCGCAGTCGCGTCACGGGTAAGGAAATTAATCACAAAGCGCTGACCGTCTTTCACCAAATTCCCTGCATCATTCACGCGCCACCCCGCTTCAGTCAGCAGGCGCCGCGCGGCGGACACATCAAACGGAATCAGCGCATGAGGATTCCCCTCGGGATACAAGTCCTCAAAATAGCTCTGGGTGAGCGCGTACTGATTAAACATGAGGCTGGAATTCATCCGCTCGCGGTCCAGCAGATGGGCCAGTGCGCGGCGGACACGCCGGTCGCGGAACAGCGGTCGGCGCATATTCATGGCAAAGCCCTGAAAGCCCTGAGGCCGCTGGTTAAACACCTGCTGCTTCACAATCCAATTGTTGTCAAAGCGCTCCCCGGTGGCCCGTTCCACCCAGAAGCGGGCGGTGTAGATGGCATGCACATCAAATTCGCCGCGCAGAAAGTTATCCAGCGCCTGATCGCGCTCCGGAAAAAAGCGGTATTCGATCTCCTCAAAATTGCCGAGATGCTCCGCCCGGGGATCGTCTTTATTCCAGTAGTCCTCCCGGCGACGCAGCAGTACCGAGCGCGGTTCGCTGAGCCGCACGATCTCGTACGGGCCCGACACCACCGGAAATTCAAAATTCACCCGGTTGAAGTCCTGATCCGCCCACCAGTGTTTGGGCAAAATATTGAAACCGCCGACCGACCACAGATTGCGCCAGTGCACTTCCGTAGAGGTAAAGCGAACCGTCCGTTCGTCGAGAATTTCCGGCGGATTAAGCTTGCTCAGCCCCACCTTATGCGGACCGGTCAGATTGGCATCGTCCATGATCGCGTTGAAGGTCCAGGCCACATCCGCCGCCGTGATCGGGGTTCCGTCGCTCCATGCAGCCCGCGGATCCAGCTCAAAGGTGAAAACCTGATGATCCTCATGGGTCTCCACGGTCACCTGGCGTGCCAGCGCCGGTTCGGGTTCCAGCGTAATGGCATTGCGGGTGATCAGGGTTTCAAACTGATGCCCGAAGAGCTGGGCGGAGAACACATTTTGATCCAGATAGTGGTTGAAACTGCGCGGATACTGGGAGGCGAAGGTGCGGAAGCGCCCGCCCGGCTCCGCCCAATCAGAAGCCAGCGGGGAAACCTGCGGCTCCCAACCCTCCGGCGGAATCATCTGAACCTCGGCAGAAAAAGCCAAAAAACCCTTCAACGAAAACAAAAGCATGCAGATCAGTAATTTCATACACTCAAGCTAAAGAGCGACAGAAAATTTGCAAGTACTGAACTGAACAAAGCCATGCCTTCGGGAAAAACACAAATTCGGGGATGCGCCTCTGCAAAGTCAATCCGCAAACGTCCAGGACATCCCCCATTTTTTGGGTCATAAAATCAAGATAGCCTGGTAAACATTGCCTGAAGAGCATTTTTGAAAGTAAAGAAGCCTTTCTGTTGGGTAGGATTGAAATCACGACAAATCAGTCCAAACCCAAAAATGGGGCATGTCCTGTTCGTCTGTCCCGGATCCGTGCCCCCACCCACCAAAAAAAGACGCAGGATTCAGGCTCTCCTGAATCCTGCGTCTGAGGAAGGGTATAGCGGACTACATCGCCAGCTTCAGCACAAACAAGGCCGCCAGTCCGATCGTAAACGGACTCAGCGCTTTGATTTTGCCGGTGGCCAGATGCAGAACCACATGGGTCAGCAGACCGAAGATGATACCATCAGCAATGCTGAAGGTCAGCGGCATCATAATCAGCGTCACAAAGGCCGGAATCGCGGAGAGCATGTCGTCAAAATCGACCTTGCGCAGTGGCGACATCATGAACACGCCCACAATCACCAGTGCCGGGGCGGTGGCCGCCGCCGGAACCATGATGAAGATTGGCGCGAAAAACAGCGCCAGCAGGAACAGGACCGCAGTTGTTAAGGCTGTCATCCCGGTTTTCCCGCCTTCGGTTACGCCGGAGGCACTCTCGATATAGACCGTCACCGTACTGGTGCCCAATGCGGCCCCGGCGGTGGTGCCAATGGCATCCGCGAAGAACGCCTGTTTCGCATTGGGGATACGGCCCTGCTCATCCAGCATGCCCGCTTTGTCACTGACCCCCACCAGGGTGCCCACGGTGTCGAACATGTCCACAAACAGGAACGTGAACAGCACCACCAGCATCTCCAGCGTGAAAATCTGCGAAAACTCGAACTTCCAGAAGATCGGTGCCAGTGAAGGCGGCAGGGTGACCAGATTGCCGTCGGGCACTTCGGTGACCCCAAACGGAATGCCCGCCAGCGTCACTGCGAACATACCGATGAGCAGCGCGCCTTTGACCCGCAGGACCAGCAACGCACCGGTCAGCAGAACACCCGCCATCATTAAGACAACCGGCGCGGACTTGACATCCCCCAGCGTCACCAGGGTCGGCTCGTATCCGGAGATCAGCCCCGCGTTTTTCATGCCGATAAAGGCAATGAACAGGCCAATCCCGGCGGAAATCGCATGCTTCACGGCCATGGGAATGGCATTGAGGATCGCCTCGCGGATATTCAGGGCCGTGAGGATCAGGAAGAGAATCCCCTCCAGAAACACTGCGGTCAATGCGAACTGCCAGGAATGCCCCATGCCCAGCACCACGCCAAAGGCAAAAAAGGCGTTCAGGCCCATGCCCGGCGCGAGTGCGAAGGGCAGTTTGGCCAGAAACGCCATCACCAGCGTGGCAATGGCCGCGGAAAGCGCCGTGGCCGTAAACAGCGCCGGCTGATCCATGCCCGCGGCGGACAGAATCGAAGGGTTCACGGCCAGAATGTAGGCCATGGTCATGAAGGTCGTGATCCCGGCCAGCACCTCGGTGCGGACCGTCGTCCCGTTTTCCTTCAATTTAAAGTAGGAGGAAAGCATGAGGATCCTTAGAAACTGTATTTCACAAACAGCGTCGGATTCACCTGCCAGCCTTTGTCGGGATTGCCCGCAAAGTTATGGCCGATCTCAATCTCGGTGCCCACCGAAAACTGTTCCGTGACGTTGTACATCAATTGCGGTTCGGTCAGGAAGACATGCTCCGTATCCGTTTCGCCGTCAAAATCGAAATCCAGATCTTCCCGCCAAAAGTCCGCGAAGCCCCGGAAGGTCACTTTTCCGTCCAGCAAATGCCAGTACCACACCAACGTGAGCTGATAACTGTCGTCGTGTTTGCCGCGGATGTTTTTGTAGAGCACTTTGAAACTCAGTCCGCGGGAATAATCCGGGGCATTCACCGAATAATCAATCCCCGCCAGCCAGGCATCATTGATCCCGTAGGCCAACTGCGCTTCCGGGGAGTTGAACCGGCCATGACCGCCGTTGTATTCAATCTGAAAGCCAAACGGACGGGTTTCCGGTGTGCTGAACACCCGGGCGATTTCAAAATAGCTTTCACTGACGCCCTTCATATCGCCGACATCATAATTAAAATCCACAAAGAAAAAGGTGCTGCCGTATGCGTCCGGCTTGAACATTTCGATCGTGGATGTAAAATGCTCGCGGTCATCGCCGAAGTCATAGTGCAACTGAATTTCCTGAGCGGAGAGCACCGTCATCGCCAGCATAGAGACCAGAATCATGTGAAGTTTTTTCATAACGTCATTTTCTACAGGTTTGGGTTGGGTTCAGGGAAACACGAGAACCGGGGTACCCGGGCCGGATCCTCCCGGCCCGTGCATCCGGATCTCAAATAACAATATCATCCTCGTCCGAGGCCTCGACGCCGCCGGAATGTCCGGGAAGAATCAGGTGCAGGAGCACGCCCACCACCGAGGCCAGGCCAATGCCCGCCAGCGTGAACTGTCCGAGCGAAATCGAGGCCCCGCCAATGCCCACCGCCAGTACAATCGAAACAATCACCTGATTGCGGGTCTGATTCAGATTGGTTTTGGAATCCACCAGGATTTTAATGCCCACGCAGGCAATCATGCCGAACAGCAGCAGCATGATCCCGCCCAGCACCGCCACCGGAATCGTGCGCAGCGCACCGGAAATCTTGCCGATAAACGAAAACAGTACCGCCGTCACTGCGGAAATCTGCAGCACCCGCGGATCCACCACCTTGGTCAGCGACACCGCCCCCGTCACCTCCGAGTAGGTTGTATTGGGCGGACCGCCCATAACCCCGGCCACCATAGTCGCAATGCCGTCGCCCAGCAGCGTCTTGTGCAGGCCGGGCTCCTCGACGAAGTTTTTATGCGCCACTCCGCCGATGGCATACATGTCGCCCACGTGCTCAATCATCGGAGCAATGGCCACGGGCAGCAGATAAAAAATCGCCTCCGGATTGAACTGCGGCATCGTGAAGCCCGGCAGGGCCAGCCAGGCCGCCTCCTGAATCGGTGTCGTATCCACCTGCTTCAGCAGCAGCGCCGCGAGATATCCCACAACCAACCCCACCAGGATCGGGATCAGCTTCAGCATGCCTTTGGCAAACACCACCGTCACAATGGCCGCCGCCAGCACAATCACCGCCAGCATCCAATGATCCGAAGCCATGTCCACCGCCACCGGGGCCAGCGAAAGGCCGATCACCATAATCACCGGCCCCACCACCACCGAAGGAAACACCCGCGCGATAATCTGAGGCCCCTGCCAGCGAATCAACTGAGACACCAGCGTATACACCAGCCCGACCGCGATCAGCCCGCTCAGCGTTCCCGGCAGCCCATACCGCTCTGTGGCCGCGATGATCGGCGCGATAAACGCGAAACTGCTGCCCAGAAACACCGGGACTTTCCCGCCGGTGATCACATGGAAAATCAGCGTCCCCACCCCCGCCGTGCACAGGGCCACCGCCGGATCAATGCCCACCAGCAGCGGAACCAGCACCGTCGCGCCAAAGGCCACAAATAAAAACTGAACGCCTAAAATCAGACGGCGCTGCGGGGTCAACTCAACAGGGGCAATCGGCAGGGACATACAGAACTCTCCGGGGGTTGCGTTTTGACAGGAGCCCCCTTAATCGGATAAAACGCATCTGAATAGATAAAAATTAAAATTTTGTTAGAACGGGATACCGAACCTCATGCTCCCCCTCCCCCCATTCGCGGGCCGGCAGTGCAATCCGTGGTTCATTTTCGGCTCCTCCCCCCTTCATCTTTGGACATTGAGTGTTGAATATTGGATGTTCCTCCTGATGAAATCTGACCTCTACCCTCCCGCCCCCCCCC
>PXDP01000501.1 GCA_003565035.1 PVC group bacterium
ATCTGCCTCATCCTGCTCCTGACCGGCGAGCATGAGATTCTCTATCTGCAGAAACGGATTGGTTTGCGCAACAAGCCCTTCGACATCTGGAAATTCGCCACCATGCTCAAAGCCAGTCCGAATCTGGATGGCGGACTCCACACCACCCGCGGGGATCCGCGGGTGCTGCCGGTGGGCAAATTCCTGCGCAAGACCAAAATCAATGAGTTGCCCCAGATCGTCAATATCCTTAAGGGCGATATGAGCATCGTCGGACCCCGTCCGCTGGTGGACAAAACCTTCGCACCCTATCCGGATCACGTCAAAGCCCGCATCTACAACGTGCGGCCCGGTCTTACCGGCATCGGCTCCATTGTCTTCCGCGACGAAGAGGATCTACTAAGTAATTGTGAAGGCGATCCCAAAGAGTTTTATGCCCGGCACATCTCCCCCTACAAAGGCGAACTGGAACTCTGGTATCAGGACAACCTCTCCTTCCTCACAGACATCAAGCTCATCTTTCTTACCGCCTGGGTGGTACTTTTTCCCAAAAGCGATTTGCACACCAAATGGCTCAAGGGATTGCCGTCGCAACCCGAAAGCCTCAAAAAATAAACCGCTTTTCCACGCTAATCTTACGCTCATCCTCTCCACCGCCGTTTTTTTTGTGCATACCCACACGCCCCTCTTCATAAGTGCCAGATAAGCGCCGATCAGCGGTTCACTCTTCCGGGATATATTCTTTCAGGATAAACCGCTTCCACTCCAGATCATCCGGTGTACCGAAATTGACCAGGTATCCCACCGCTTTTTTGGTGATCCTCATGTAATTCATCAACTGAGCCTCATGCTCCGGCAAAAGCTTTTTGACGGATTTCAGTTCCACAATGATTTCCCCGTAGACAGTCAGATCCGGGATATACGTTTTCCTGAGAGCACGCCCTTTGTAAAACATTCTAAGTTCATTTTTTGAGCCAAATGGAATTTTCCTCAATTCCAGTTCAATCTCCAGACATTCCTGATAAATCTCCTCCCCCATCCCGTGGCCATTTTCGTTATAGACCTCAAATGCCGCCCCCATGAACGCATACCCCTCTTTGCTGAGGTAAGTTGTTTTTTTTTGTTTGCATACTTTTCACCTAGATTCCCCGTTGCTAAACTGCAAGACATAACTCAATCAGCGTAAGATCAGCGTCGATTAGCGATTCCTTCTCCTCCCCCACGGCCTCTCAGCCATTCCCCTATTCCTTTATCAGCGTCAGATAAGCGCAGATCAGCGGTTCCTTCTCTTCCAATACTTACCCCCTCACCTTTATGAACATCCTGAAAACCATCGGTCGTACTCGCGCTTTATTCGATGAAGACGTTACAAATCATGCGTCTGAACTCGTATCTGTGATTTCCCAATCGCGAATTTTAGTCATCGGCGGTGCCGGCACCATCGGCCAGGCGGTCACCCGCGAGTTCTTCAAACGTGATCCGAAGGCCCTGCATGTCGTCGACATCAGCGAAAATAATATGGTCGAACTGGTGCGCGATATCCGCAGCACCCTCGGGTATGGCTCCGGCGACTTTCAGACCCTGCCTCTGGATGTCAATTCTCGCTATTTCGATGCTTTCATTGAATCCCAGCCCGACTACGACATCGTCTGCAACCTCAGCGCCCTCAAGCACGTCCGCAGCGAAAAAGATCCCTACACGCTCATGCGCATGCTGGAGGTAAACGTCTTCAACACCGTCAAAACCGCCCGTCAGGCCGCCGCCATGGGCGCACGGAAATATTTTGCCGTCTCCACCGACAAAGCCGCGAACCCGGTGAACCTCATGGGCGGCTCCAAGCGCATCATGGAAAAATTCCTCCACCGCGAATCCGCCAACATCCCCGTCTCCATGGCCCGTTTCGCCAATGTCGCCTTCAGCGATGGCTCGCTTCTCCACGGCTTCAACCAACGCCTTATGAAACGTCAGCCCATTTCCGCCCCCGACGATGTGAAGCGATATTTTGTCACTCCGCAGGAGTCCGGTGAACTGTGCATGATGTCTGCGGTTTTCGGCGAGAACCTCGACATCTTCTTCCCGCATCAGGACGGCGAATTGGAACTGACCAAATTCTCCGACATTGCCATCCGGTTTCTGGAAGGTCACGGCTACGAACCCGTTCCCTGCGCCACCGAAGACGAAGCCCGCAATCGCGCCGCCGAACTCATTGCACAACGCAAGTGGCCGGTCTATTTTTTCACCAGCGACACTACCGGCGAAAAAGCCTACGAAGAATTCTTCATGGGCAATGAGACCCTCGATTTCGACCGCTTTCAAAGCCTCGGCGTCATCAAAAACCAGCCCGACTTCGATTCCACCGCACTGGAAGCCTTCGAGGCCGGCATCGCCGCCCTCCGCCAAAGCCCCGGCCCCTGGAAAAAGTCGGACATTGTCGACTGGTACCTCACCCTCCTGCCCGAACTAAGCCACGAGGAAAAGGGGAAGTATTTGGATTCGAGGATGTAGGCTGCTGCGCAGCGCAGGGATTGCAGGGACCAAAGTGGCAGAGGCGTTCTGCCTCTGATCCCGCTCACCTCCGTTTCGAACCTGTTGCGTCCCCCATGCCGCGGCGAAGCCGCTTTGGACTGCGCGTAGCGAGCCCCGGCGAAGCTACCGCTTTCGCCCCCACAGGACCGCCAAGTTTACCACGACCTGGCGTGGTTTACCACGCTCTGGCGTGGCGCCGATTGGCCCAGCGGTCGGCTATAGCCGTCCGCGCCACAGGACCGCCAATCGCCGATTGGCCCAGCGGCCGGCGACAGCCGCCCGCAACTGCCGATCAGGCGATCGGCGCTCCCCAAACACCCG
>PXDP01000414.1 GCA_003565035.1 PVC group bacterium
CGGGGGGGATCTCTGTATTCTGGAGCTGAATCCGTTGCCGGGATTCACGGCGACCAGTCTGTTGCCGAAAGCGGCCGCTGCGGCGGGGCTTTCGTTTGACGTATTGTGCACGCGCATTATGGAACTGGCAGAACTTTGACCCTATGAAACAAAAACGATCCTCCAAATCCAAACCCGCCGCCCGCACCGGCCGCAGAGATCCCACCTATGGGGGATTGCTGCATGTGACCGCGCGGGCGAAGTCGGCTCCGGTGGGGGACGGGATGACCCAGGCGGCCGTGTGGGTGGTGGCGGGCCTTTGTCTGCTGATTGCCGGCTGGGGGCTGTGGACGCTGGCCGGGGCGACGGGACGGCTGTTGTTTTCGAACAATCCGCGATTTAATTTGACCACGGTGGAGGCGCGCACGGACGGGGTGTTGCCGGAGGCGTTGCTGATTGAATGGGCCGGAGTTCCGCAGGAGGCGAATTTGTTTCAGGTGTCGCTGCCGACGGTTCGGTACCGTCTGGAGAAAAATCCGATTATCCGGCAGGCGGTGATTCGGCGGCGGCTTCCGGGCACGCTGGAGATTGTGGTGAACGAGCGGGTGCCGATCGCGCGGATGGGCCAGGTCGAGGGGCATATGAACTGGCTGGTGGATGTGGAGGGGGTGTTGATCCGCAAGAGTTTTCAGGACAAACATTTGCCGTTTTTGCTGGGCGTGCCGCAGAATGTGACGCTGGGGGATACCATCGCCCAGGGACGGGCGGCGGACGGACTGGAGTATCTGGCGCGCCTGCGGGAAATGCCCGGGCTGAAGCGGGATTTGTTTGAGGTGCATATGATCAGCGTGGGGCATCCGGATTTTCTGGATGCACGGCTGCGGGACGGGAGTCAGGTGTTGCTGCCGCGGGATGCGGATGCGCGGCGGGTGCTGGAGGAGGCGACCCGGATGATTGATCTGGCGCGGCGTTCGGGGCGGGATCTGAAATATTTTGATCTGCGGCCCCGCGGCGAAAATCGAATTGGAGCACCGAGATAACATGGCGCGTGCATTGGCGGCTCTTGAGATTGGCACCTCGGAAGTGCGGGTTCTGGTGGCACAGCCCCGGGAGGACCGGCATATTCTGATTACAGGGGTGGGGATTGTGCCCTCGCGCGGCATTCGCAAGGGTCAGGTGATGGATATGAAAAACGCGGTGTCTGCGGTGAAGCAGGCGCTGCAGGAGGCGGAGGAGCAGGCGGATGCGAGCATTCAGGAGGTGCTGCTGGTGTGCAGTGGCGGGCTGTTCCGTCAGGTGGTGAACCGGGGGATGGTGAGTTTTCCGGCGGAGTCGGTGGTGACCGATGAAGACCGGCTGGATGCGATCCGCAATGCGCGGGCGGTGAATCTGGCCCCTGAATTCGAGGTGCTTCATGCGGTCCCGCAGTATTTTTACACCTCGGCGGATCTGAGCAACGGGGTGACGAATCCGGTGGGGATGAACGGAACCCGGCTGTCGGTGGATATGCTGATTTTGTACGCGGAGCGCATGGGGCTGAACAATCTGGTGGCGGTGGCCGAGGAGGCGGGGCTGGATGTGTATGATGTGGCTTTCGGCGGACTTTGCGCGGCACTGGGGGTGTTGACTCCTTCGCAGCGGGAGGGCGGGGCTCTGCTGATTGATCTGGGCGGGGGCACCACCGATTATGTGCTGTATCAGGACAGTCTGCCACTGCGCGCAGGCGGTTTCGCGGTGGGCGGGGATCATGTGACCCATGATATCTCCATTGGGTTGAGTCTCTCGACGCCGCAGGCGGAGCGGCTGAAGCGCAAGCACGGGGAGGCGATGGTGGATCTGTTGGCGCGGGACCGGAAAGTGACGGTGAGTCCGGACGGGGGCTTCCGGGGCGGCGATGTGCGGTCGCGCGATTTGAATACCATTGTGCACGCGCGCATGCAGGAGACCTTTGAGCTGATCAAGTCGGCGCTGGGCGAGGAGCTGTTCCGCCGGGGGATGCGGGCGGGGGTCGTACTGACGGGCGGCGGGGCGCGGCTGCCGCGGGTGACGGAGCTGGCCTCGCAGGTCTTTGAGATGCCGTGCCATATCGGCCTGCCGAAGGATGTCAGCGGGCTGTCAACGCCGGGGGACAACCCGGAGTTTGCGGCGGCGGTGGGCATGATCCGTCATGTGATGCAAACGGAGACCCAGAGCAGCCGCGGCTTTTCGATTCTGAACCTTTTCAAACCGTTTCTTTCCAAAAAATGATTACCGGATCTCCACAACCTGAAGCGCCGCGTGAGGCGATGTCGATCCTGTTTCTGGGGGTCGGGTATGCGGGGATGCGTCTGATTGCGCATTTGCCGGGAAAGGTGCCGGATTTTGCGTATGCGGGGGTGGATACGGATGCTGCGGCGCTGGAGGCCTGCGGCTTTCCGGAGAAACTGTTGCTGGGGGAGGGAAAATTCGGGGGGCTGGGCGCCGGGGGGAATCCGGATCAGGCGCGGAGCTGTGCAGAGCTGCAGGATGAGGAGATTGTGCAGTTGCTGTCGGGGCATCAGGTGGTGATGCTGGTGTTGGGACTGGGCGGCGGAACCGGAGGCGGGGGGGGGGCGTATTTGGCGGAGCGGGCGCGGGATTTGGGGGCGACGGTGCTGGCGGCGGCCGTGCGGCCGCTGGATTTGGAGGGCGGGCACCGGCGTCATGTGGCGGATGTGGCGCTGGCCCATATCCGGGATCACGCGCAGGCCTGTCTGGTGTTTCCGCTGGATGTGCTCAAAACCGATGAGGAGATGCCGCTGCGTCAGGTGCTGGGCCGCTGCGGAGTGGAGGTGTCGCGGGCACTGGGCGGGCTGGCGGTGCTGCTGC